>NZ_RZRA01000870.1:0-2371 GCF_003998945.1 Mesorhizobium sp. M7A.F.Ca.CA.003.01.2.1
CTGCAAGGACTGATCGCCGATCTCAATCGCAAATCGCGCGCATCCGGCCTTTATCTGCCGGCGAGCGAAAACGGGTGGGGAAGCGCGCTCGCCTCGGCCTGGATGACAGGTTTTCCGCTGCGCACCGGCTTTGCGCGCGGCCTCCCTGAATTCGATCCCTGGCGCTGCGATGTGGAGCGCATGATCGCTGCCGGCGAAGCTGACCTGCACCTGCGGATCTCCGCCGCAACGGCCCAACTACAGAAAAAAAGGGCACGCATGGCGCTGATTGTGCTGACGAAAACGGAAAAGCCGGTTGCCGGCGCCGCAGTCACCATGGCCATCGGCGAGGCTGGGGTCGATCACGATGCGGTTGTCTACTCCAGCCGCACGGGCTCGCTCAGGTCGATCGATGCGCAAGCGGCCTCGCAATTGCCCTCCGCCGCGACGATCATCCGCCTGATCGCTACCCACGCTTTCCTCGAGCCACTGCCATGCTGACGAAAATCGCCGACGGCGACATCATCGATCCCGTCAACGGCCGTCTCGGCAAAGGCGACCTCTGGATCAAGGACGACAAGATCGTTCCGGCGCCGGCGGGAGGGGCGGCCGACCGGACCGTCGAAGCCAGCGGCTGCATCGTGATGGCTGGCGCCATCGATATCCACTCCCACATCGGTGGCGGCAATGTGAACACCGCGCGGCTGCTCTTGCCCGAACAGCATGCCGCCCATCAGCTGCGGCCAGCAATGACGCCGCTCGCCAATGCCGGCTGGTCGACGTTCCAGACCGGCTGCCTCTACGCAAAGATGGGCTTTACGACGGTCGTCGAGCCGGCGATGTCGCCGGGAGCGGCGCTGCACACGCATCTCGAACTGGCTGACATCCCGATTATCGACAAAGCGACCCTTGCCATTCTCGGCAACGACGATTTCCTGTTGTCGATGATCCGCGACGACGCCCCCCGGACGATGATCGAGGACTATGTCGCCTGGACGGTCGCTTCGACGCGAGCGCTTGGGGTCAAGGTGATCAACGCCGGTGCGGCGGCCGCCTTCAAGGAGAACGTCCGCACCTTCTCGCTGGATGATGTCGTGCCTTCCTATGGCGTCAGTTCGCGCAAGATCGTCAAGACGCTGCAGGCCGCCGTCGACAGTCTTGGCTTGCCGCATCCCTTGCATGTCCATTGCAACAATCTGGGCAGCCCCGGATCGGCGGATACGGCGGCTGCGACGATTGCAGCGGCGGATGGACTGCCGCTGCATCTCGCCCACCTCCAGTTCTATGGCTATGGCACGGAAGGAAAACGCGGGTTTTCCTCTGCCGCCGCACGGCTTGCCGAACTGGTCAACGCGACGCCGGAAGTCACCATCGATATCGGCCAGGTGATGTTCGGCCAGACGGTCACGGTCTCCTCCGACGTCATGCGGCAGTTTTCGGCGCGTGGCAGCGCACACCCGAAAAAGACCGTCATTCATGACGGTGACGGCAATGGCGGCGGCATCGTGCCCTACAGCTATGGCAAGGACTTCTACGGCACGATGCAGTGGGCGATCGGGCTCGAGCTTTTTCTCCTGATCGACGATCCCTGGCGTGTGTTCTTCACCACCGATCATCCCAACGGTGCACCTTTTACCGCCTATCCGGCGCTGTTCGAACTGCTGATGAGCCGGGAAGCGCGCGCCGAAATGGCCGCCGGACTTTCACGATCCGCCCTGGTGCTCTCTACCCTGGCCGCAATCGACCGCGAATACACGTTCGAGGAAATCGCCATCATGACGCGCGCGGCGCCAGCCAAGCTGCTCGGCTTGACGGATCGAGGCCATCTCGGCGCCGGCGCAACAGCCGACGTCGCTGTCTATCGCAGGGACCGCAGTATCGCCAAAATGCTCGGAGAGGCGGCGTATGTTTTCAAGGATGGCGATCTCGTCGTGCAAGACGGGGAAATCATCCATTACCGCTGGGGCAAGGCATTGAGGCTCAAGCCGCCTGTCGACAAGGCAATGGTGCGACGGCTCGAGGACTATCACCAGCAGCGCTACGGCCTGTCGCTGGACTGGTTTAATTTCCCGGATTCCGCGATTGCGCGCGAACAGCCATTCGGCGAGGTGCCATGCCGAACATGAGCATCAATGGCGTAACGATCGACGATACCTTCGCGGAAGCCTTCGGCATGCGCGCAACCGCCATCGTCATCACCGCGCCGAGCCGGAAATGGGCTCGCCAGGCGGCGATCACAATGACCGGCTTCGCCACCTCGGTGATCGGTTGCGGCTGCGAAGCGGCAATCGATCTCGACCTGCCGCCATCGGCCACACCGGATGGCCGGCCGGGCTGCCGCGTCATGATTTTCGCGATGGGAACGGACGAATTGAAGAAACAACTGCTCAAT
>NZ_RZRA01000871.1:0-2365 GCF_003998945.1 Mesorhizobium sp. M7A.F.Ca.CA.003.01.2.1
CGACGGCACCATGTTCGATCGGCCGCTGGAACACCGGACCCAGCAATGTGTTGTCGCACACGATGATCGGCGTTGACCCTTGGCTCGCGCCGATCTCGTCGGCGATCTTGCGCATCAGCGCGAGGTCGACCAGGCTGTTGGTCGGGTTTGACGGCGTCTCGATCAGGATGACCGACACGCGGCCTTTCGCGACGGCCGCGTCGGCGGCCGTGCGCACCGCCGGCTCGTCCACGCCATCCGCGAAACCGACAGCACCGATGCCGAAACCGGAGAGCGTGCGCGTCAAAAGCGTCTCCGTGCCGCCGTAGAGTGGCTGCGAATGCAGGATGACGTCGCCCGGACGGGCATAGGCGAGCAGCGTCGTGGCGATCGCCGACATGCCCGATGAAAACAGGATGCAGGCATCCGTCCCCTCATAGATCGCCAGCCGGTCCTCGACGATCTCGCTGTTGGGATGATTGAAGCGCGAATAGACCAGGCCGGAGGCGGTGCCGCTCGGCGGCTCCTTCCTGCCGGAGGTGTAGTCGAAGAAGTCGCGTCCCTCCTCCGCCGACTTGAACACGAAGGTCGAGGTCAGGAACACCGGCGGCTTGACGGCGCCCTCCGAAAGCTGCGGATCGAAGCCATAGCTCAGCATCAGCGTCTCCGGGTGGAGCTTGTGGTTGCCGATATGGGTTTTCGACGGGCGTGGCGCGGTCATGGCTTTTCCTGCCTGTTCGACTGAAATAGTGAACGGCAATTTATGCGATCTCGTTCCGCCAGTCCTTGCTATTTTTGGGCTCACATGGCTGCATCCCCGCAACAAATTGCCTGGAGAGACCGAAAGTGCAGCAGAAGATAGCCGACGATTTCGACCTGAAAATCCTGCGTGAGCTGCGGGCCGACGCCCGCATCACCAACAACGAGCTTGCCGAGCGCATCGGCCTGTCGCCGTCGCCCTGCCTGAGGCGGGTGCGGCGGCTGGAGGAGACCGGGGTCATCAGAGGCTACACCACGCTGGTCGATCCCTCAGCCTTCGGCTGGAGCATGGTCGCCATCGCCACCATCCGGCTCAGCCGCCAGAACGAAGACGAGATCGTGATGTTCGAGGACGCGATCCGCGGCTGGGAAGAGGTGCTGGAATGCCACCTCGTCACCGGTTCGCGCGACTATGTGCTGAAAGTGGTGACGGGAAGCCTCGAACAATACGAGCGCTTCATCAAGGAAAAGATCGCGCGGCTGAAATGCGTCGCCTCGATCGAGACCAGCTTCGTCATGAACACCATAAAGGAACGGCGCCTCTGACATTTCTGCCGGAGGCGCCGCTTTCTGGATAGATGTGTTGCCGGCTAGGCTTACTTGACCGCTTTGTCGGTGATGGCGGTGGTGTAGGCGCCGGTCGGCTCCTTGGTGATGATCTTCTGGTCGAGCAGCGCCTTGGCGGTGCGCTCGTAGGTCGCCGGGTCAAGCTTGCCGTCGGCATTGTCGATCAGCTTGGCGACTTCGCTCATCATGCGCTTCTGGTGGTTCTCGTCCTGGCCGCCGCCGTCCATGACGATGCCTGCGGCTTCGTCATTGTTGTCGATGGCATATTTCCAGCCCTTCATCGAGGCGCGCACGAAACGCACCATCTTGTCTTCGAAGGCCGGATCCTTGAGCTTGTCTTCGGACGCATAGAGCCCGTCCTCGAGCAGGTCGTTGCCCATGGCCGAGTAGTTGAACACGGTCAGCTGTTCCGGCTTGTAGCCGGCGTCGATCAGTTGCCAGTATTCGTTGTAGGTCATGACCGAGATGCAGTCCGCCTGCTTCTGGATCAGCGGCTGCACGTCAAAACTCTGCTTGAGCACCGTGACGCCGTCCGGGCCGCCCTCGGTCTTCAGGCCGAGCTTGTTCATCCAGGCGTAGAACGGATACTCGTTGCCGAAGAACCAGACGCCGAGCGTGTGACCTTTGAAGTCGGCTTCGGTCTTGATCGGGCCGTCCTTCGGGCAGACCAGCTCCATGCCGGCCTTCTTGAACGGCTGGGCGATGTTGACCAGCGGCACGCCCTTTTCGCGGGCAGCCAGCGCACCGCCCATCCAGTCGACGATAACGTCGGCACCACCGCCGGCGATCACCTGCTCGGGCGCGATATCGGGACCGCCCGGCTTGATGTCGACGTCGAGACCCTCGGCCTCATAGAAACCCTTGGCCTTGGCGACATAGTAGCCGGCAAACTGGGCCTGCGTGACCCATTTCAGCTGCAACGTCACCTTGTCGGCGGCCATTGCCTGGAAAGCGGCAAGCGACATCGCGCCAGCCAGAACGGGAATAATCAGTCTTTTCATTTTGTTACCCTCTGAAGTTAGTGCCCTAAACCCACCGCCCCTATCCACCACGGACAGAG
>NZ_RZRA01000872.1:0-2362 GCF_003998945.1 Mesorhizobium sp. M7A.F.Ca.CA.003.01.2.1
GGCGTCGGCCAGCGAAAGGCCGTTGGCCGGATAGAGATTTTGCGCCGGCACCAGGATGCGTTCGCACATGGCGCCGTCGCGATGCACGCCAAGCACCTCGATCCTGACACAGCAATTGGGCTTGCCGTGCCGGCAGGCGATGCACTTGCCGCAGGAAAGATAGGGGTTGACGACGACGGGCTCACCAATGGCCAGTTCGACGCCTTCGCCGGTCTCCATCACGGTACCCGAGACCTCATGACCCATGATGCGGGGATAGGCGAGGAACGGGTGCTTGCCCTCGAAAATGTGGTAGTCGGTGCCGCAGATGCCGACATGGCTGACCGCCACCAGCGCCCAGCCGGGAGGCGGTGCCTCGGGTGCGGGCCGGTCTTCAAGGACAAGATCGCCGGGCGAACGGCAGAGGACGGCTTTCATGCGCTAATCCAGTCATGAAATCGCCGGCCCGTTGGTGTGGCGGACCGGCGGTTGATTGCGGGGTCGCTACTTGCCGCGGCGGCGCAGGCCGTCGAAGTAGACGATGATGATGATCAGCGCGCCGGTGATGATGCGCTGCCAGAACGAATTGACGTTGAGCAGGTTGGCGCCGTTGTTGATGGTGGCCAGGATGAAGGCGCCGAGCAGCGGCCCATGCACCGAGCCGACGGCGCCGAACAGCGAGGTGCCGCCGATGACCGACGACGCGATCGCCTGCAGTTCCCAGCCCTCGGCCTGCGTCGGGTTGCCGATGCCGATGCGGGCGGCCAGCAGCACGCCGACAAAGGCGGCGCACAGGCCCGACAGCGTGTAGGCCATGTAGATGGTGCGCTGGACATTGACGCCGGACAGGCGCGAGGCCTCGGCGTTGGAGCCGACCGAAAACAGGTATCTGCCCCAGCGGCTGTGGTGCAGGAAGATATAGGCCGGAATGCCGACCAGGATCACCATCCAGAACAGGTTGGGGATGCCGATGAAGGAATTGCGCGAGAAGGCGGTGAAGGTGTCGCTGTTGATGTTGATCGAATTGCCGTTGGTCATCAAAAGGCCGATGCCGCGCAGCGAGGTCAACGTCGCCAGCGTGATGATGAAGGGCGGCAGGCCCATCTTGACGATACCGAAGCCGTGGAACATGCCGATGGCGACACCGACCAGCAGCGTCACCAGAATGGCGAGCCAGATGGGGAAGCCGGCATTGATCATCATGGCCACGACCACGGTGGCGAAGCCGACCACGGCGCCGACCGACAGATCGATGCCGCCGGTGATGATGACGAAGGTCTGGCCGACCGCCATGATGGCGATCATCGAGCCCTGGCGCAGGAGATTGGCTATGTTGTTGGCCGAGGCGAAGCTCGTCGTCGTCACGGAGAGGAGGATCCAGAGCAGAACCAGCAGCGCCAATAGCGTCAGCCCGAACAGGACATTATAGTTGCGCTTCGGTTTTTCGACGGCGATCGCCTCGGTGCTCATATCTGTCCTCCCAACTTTTCTTGTTTCTCGGCGAGCGCCTGAGTGAGAATATCCTCGTGGCTGGCGGCGTGAAAACCGTGCGTCGCCACCAGTTTGCCGCGCCGGAACACATGCAGCGTATCGGCGAGTTCATAGACTTCCGGCAGATAGGACGAGATCAGGATGATGCCGGCGCCCTTTGACAAAAGCGCGCCGAACAGGCGGTAGATCTCGGCCTTGGTGCCGACATCGACGCCGACGGTCGGTTCGTCGAAGATGAACAGCTTGGCGCCGTGCGCCAGCCATTTGCCGATGACGATCTTCTGCTGGTTGCCGCCCGACAGGCTGGATGCCAGCGCGCCACGTGTCGGTGTCTTGATGCGCAGATCGGCGATCTGGCGATCGGCCTGCGTCTTCTCCTGCGTGCTCGAAATCAGCAGATTGTTCGAGATGCGCTTGTAGATCGGCAGGTTGAGGTTGAAGCCGACCGGCAGGTTGAGGCAGAGGCCCTGGTCGCGGCGGCTCTCCGGCGCCAGCGCCATGCCGAGCTTGATCGCGTCATGTTCGGAATTGACCTGTACCTCCTTGCCTTCCCAGAGGATCTGGCCGGCGGATTTGCGGTGGCGGCCGTAGAGCGTGGTGACGAACTCGCTGCGTCCGGCGCCGATCAGCCCATAGAGTCCGACGATCTCGCCGGCGCGGACCGTCATCGAGACATTTTCGAAGCCCTTGCCGGACAGGTTTTTCGCCTCGATGATGGCGGCGCCCGGCGTGAAATGCTCCTTGTGATAGACCTGCTCGATCGAGCGGTTGATCATCATCTTGACCAGTTCGGCATCGTTGGTCTCTGCGATGTTGCGGGTGCCGACCAGCGTGCCGTCGCGCAGCACGGATACCCGGTCGGCGAGTTCGAACACTTCCTCCATGCGGTGGC
>NZ_RZRA01000873.1:0-2360 GCF_003998945.1 Mesorhizobium sp. M7A.F.Ca.CA.003.01.2.1
AGTCGACCGCACTGACCGGCGAGGCGGCGGCGAAGGCGGCCGGCTGCACGGCAGCGGAGGTTTTCATGGCCTCGACCGGCGTCATCGGCGAGCCGCTCGACACCAGCAAATTCAGCCATCTGCTCGCGGGGCTGGTCAGCAAGGGCAAGCCCGAGCTGTGGACCGAAGCGGCAAAGGCGATCATGACCACGGATACCTATCCGAAAGTGGCGACCGCGACCGTCAAGCTCGGCGACACCGATGTCACCATCAACGGCATTTCCAAGGGCGCCGGCATGATCGCGCCCGACATGGCGACGATGCTCTCCTTCATCGCCACCGACGCGCCGATCGCCGCACCTGTCCTGCAGGATCTGTTGTCGCGCGGCACGGCCAAGACTTTCAACGCGGTCACCGTCGACAGCGACACCTCGACCAGCGACACGCTGCTGATCTTCGCCACCGGCAAGGCCGCCAGGCGCGGCGCGCCGGAGATAACCGATCCCAAGGATGCCCGTCTCGGCACGTTCCGCCGGGCGCTCGGCAAGGTGCTGAAATCGCTGGCGCTGCAGGTGGTGCGCGACGGCGAAGGCGCCCGCAAGCAGGTCGAAGTCACCGTCACCGGCGCCAAATCGGCGCGCTCGGCCAAGCGCATCGCGCTGTCGATCGCCAATTCGCCGCTGGTCAAGACGGCAGTCGCCGGCGAGGACGCCAATTGGGGCCGCGTCGTCATGGCCGTCGGCAAGGCCGGCGAACCCGCCGATCGCGACCGGCTGTCGATCTGGTTCGGCGACAACAGGCTGGCGCATGAAGGCGAGCGCGACCCCGGCTATTCCGAGGCGGCGACGTCGGCCTACATGAAGCGCGACGATATCCGCATCCGCGCCGATATCGGCATTGGCCGCGGCAAGGCGACGGTGTGGACCTGCGACCTCACCAAGGAATATGTCGCCATCAATCGCGATTACCGGAGCTGACGGTTTTGAGCTCCAGGCATCCGGCAAGCATGCTCGCGATCGTGCGCCGTTACGAGGCGGCCGGCTTTCGCGCCTGGCCGGCGGCCGCCGTCCACTATGACGGCACCTGGGTGGTGCGGCTGACCGCCGGCCATCCGGCCAAGCGGCTGAACTCGGTCAATCCGCTCGATCCCGGCGACATCCAGCACATTGCCGACCGTATCGGCCGGGCCAGCCGCCGTTTCGATGCCTATGGCAGGCCGCTGACATTCCGCATGTCGCCGTTGTCGGGTCCCGATCTTGCCAGTCATCTCGACCGTGAGGGATGGAGCCGGTTCGACGAGTCGCTGGTCATGCGGCTGCCGCTGGCCGATGCGCAACTCGACGCTGCCATGGACCAGATCCCGCTGAAAGACATCAGCCGCTTCATCGGCGCGTCGCTCAAGGTCAGCGGTTCGGATGTTTCGCTGCGCCCCGGCCTGTCGGAGATCATCGGCGCCATCCAGCCCGAAGCCGGGCTGTTCGCGCTCGAAGATGGATCAGAAGCGCTGGCGACGCTGATCTGCGTGCATGACGGCGATCTCGCCGGCCTGTTCGAGGTCGCCACCGACAAGTCGGCACGCAACAGGGGCCACGGCCGCAACCTGATCCTGTCGGCACTGAAATGGGCACGGCTGCGGGGCGCACGGGAAGCCTGGCTGCAGGTCGAGGCCAACAATGTGCCGGCACTGGCGCTCTACCATTCGCTCGGCTTCGAGGAAGTCTATCGCTACCACTACCGGCGGCCGCCGGGTCATGAATGATGTCGTGACCGCCGGCAAGCGCCTGCTGCTGGTCGCCGCCTGCGCGCTGGTCGATGCCGACGGCCGGGTGCTTCTGGCGCAGCGGCCTCAGGGCAAGCAACTTGCCGGGCTGTGGGAGTTTCCCGGCGGCAAGGTCGAGCCGGGCGAGACGCCCGAACAATGCATCATTCGCGAACTGCATGAGGAAATCGGCATCGAAACCGACATCCCGTGCCTGGCGCCGCTCACTTTCGCCAGCCATTCCTACGACGATTTCCACCTGCTGATGCCGCTGTTCATCTGCCGCCGCTTTCGCGGTATCGCGCAGCCCAGGGAAGGGCAGGCGCTGAAATGGGTAAGGCCGAAGCAGATGCGCGATTATCCGATGCCGCCGGCCGATGAGCCGCTGATCCCGTTCCTCATCGATCTTCTCTGAGGCTCCCGTCCGGCCGGTTCCTGGCCGAGGCGTTGTATCAGCCAGCATTAATGGAAGATTTATCTCGTCGTGAAAAGTTGAAGCATGGCCGTTCGCGGCCGAGCGGTCGATTTGCCGGGGAGCGATAGCATGAGCCTAGACAGGGATTGGGACTCGATCCGGCCCGAGCGGGGGTTTCGCGCCGCCGATGCGGGCATGGGCATATTG
>NZ_RZRA01000874.1:0-2354 GCF_003998945.1 Mesorhizobium sp. M7A.F.Ca.CA.003.01.2.1
CAGCCGGCGCGCGCCGTGCTCGACGGCCGCGTCTCGGGCAAGACGGAAGTCTATTCCGTTGATCATCTGCACGGCATGGAGCCGCTGTTTTCCG
Source organism: Mesorhizobium sp. M7A.F.Ca.CA.003.01.2.1 (assembly GCF_003998945.1). Taxonomy (NCBI): domain Bacteria; kingdom Pseudomonadati; phylum Pseudomonadota; class Alphaproteobacteria; order Hyphomicrobiales; family Phyllobacteriaceae; genus Mesorhizobium; species Mesorhizobium sp. M7A.F.Ca.CA.003.01.2.1. Next base: position 95 of record NZ_RZRA01000874.1, read on the forward strand.
ACATCTATGCCGCAGCCAAGGCGCAAGGCATTCCGGCCGAGACGGTCATTTCCGAATATGCGCCCGGCCAGTACGAATTGACGCTGAACTACCGCAAGGATGTGATGCGGGCGGCCGACGACCTGGTCATGCTGAAGCGGCTGGTGCGGGCGCAGGCGCGCCGCCACGGCGTCACCGCCTGCTTCATGGCCAAGCCGATCGAGAAATACGCCGGCTCGGGCATGCATTTCCATGTTTCGCTGCAGGACAGAGCCGGCCGAAACGTCTTTGCCGAAGCCGGCGGCGAGAGCTGGTCGCTGCCGCTGCTGCAAGGGCTCGGCGGCCTCATCCAGACCATGGCGGAATCGATGCTGGTGTTTGCGCCGCACGCCAATTCCTGGCGGCGCTTCGTCTCGCAATCCTATGCGCCGGTGGCACCGACATGGGGCGTCAACAACCGATCGGTGGCGCTGCGTGTGCCGGCCGGCGACGCCAAGAACCGGCGCATCGAGCACCGGCCGTCGGGCGTCGACGCCAACCCCTATCTGATCGCCGCAACCGTGCTCGCCGGCATCATCAAGGGCATGGATGAAGGGCTCGATCCGGGGCCCGAAACGACCGGCAACGGCTATGAGGCAGCGGTCACGCGCACAACCATGCCTGTCGACTGGCGCGCCGCGATCGAATCGGCCCGGGCGTCCAGCTTCCTGAAGAACGCGCTCGGCGAGGACCTGCACCGGACCTTCGTGGCGATCAAACAGTCCGAATACCTGCGCGTGGCACGCACGGTCAGCGAACTGGATTACCACCTCTATCTGCACGAAGTCTGAGGGCCGGGCGGGCGATCACTTTTTCGCCGTTTCCATCAAATGAGGTGGCATAAGGGCGGATAAGAACATATCATGAACAGATGAGCGCACTCACCGTCCGTGAAAAACTGGCTGTCCTCTCCGATGCCGCCAAATACGATGCGTCCTGCGCCTCGTCGGGTGCGGCGAAAAAGGACTCGCTGGAATCAGGCGGCATCGGCTCCACCGAGGGCATGGGCATCTGCCATTCCTACGCGCCGGACGGCCGCTGCATTTCGCTGCTGAAAATCCTGCTGACCAATTTCTGCATCTATGATTGCAGCTACTGCATCAACCGATCGTCGTCCAATGTGCGGCGCGCCCGCTTTGGCATCGACGAGGTGGTGAAGCTGACCATGGATTTCTACCGGCGCAACTACATAGAAGGCCTGTTCCTGTCCTCGGGTGTCGTTCGCTCGCCGGACGAGACCATGGGCGAGATGGTCGAGGTGGCGCGCCGGCTGCGCCTGGAGGAGAAATTCTCCGGCTACATCCATTTGAAGACCATCCCGGAAAGCTCGGCCGAACTGGTCGAGCAGGCCGGTCTCTATGCCGACCGGCTGTCGATCAATGTCGAACTGCCGACCGACGAGGGTGTGAAGCGGCTGGCGCCCGAGAAGAAGCCGGAGACAATCCGGCTTTCCATGGCCAGGCTGCGCCAGAAGATGGAGGAGAAGGCCGAGCCGACTTTGAAGACCAAAAAGCGCGAACGCTTTGCGCCGGGCGGCCAGTCGACGCAGATGATCATCGGCGCCGACAAGACATCCGACGACGGCATATTGCACACGAGCGCCCGGCTCTATGGCAGCTACCATCTGCGGCGGGTCTATTACTCGGCCTTCAGTCCGATTCCGGATTCGTCGTCGTCGCTGCCCCTGCAGAAGCCGCCGCTGATGCGTGAGCACCGGCTTTATCAGGCCGACTGGCTGATGCGGTTTACGGCTTTTCGCAACCGGAAATCCTCGCCGGCAGCAGCGACGGCATGCTCGATCTCGCCATCGACCCGAAGCTGGGCTGGGCACTGCGCAACCGGGGGCAGTTTCCCGTCGACATCAATCGCGCCGACCGCGAAGCGCTGCTGCGGGTGCCGGGTCTCGGCACCAAGGTGGTGGCGAAGATTTTGGAGACGCGCCGGCACCGGCGCATGCGGCTCGAGGATGTCGGGCGGTTCTGCCAGTCGATCGCCAAGCTCAGGCCCTTCATCATCGCCGAAGGCTGGTCGCCTGGTGCGCTGACCGACAAGGCCGGCCTGCGCGACAGGATCGTCCACTCCTGCGAACAATTATCGTTGTTCTGATCATGCGGCCGGCGGAACTCGATCTCGCCAGATACAGAGTTCGGCTCGACAGCGAGACGGATTTTGCCGGCTGGCGTGACGCGGCACGGCGGCTGGCCTTGAATGAGGTCAGGCCCGAGGACGTCGACTGGCATGT
>NZ_RZRA01000875.1:0-2353 GCF_003998945.1 Mesorhizobium sp. M7A.F.Ca.CA.003.01.2.1
CATCTCAACTCCGCGGGAACGGCATCGACGCCAGGATTGACTCCTCGCCCTCCCCCAGCGTAGAAAGTATCGCATATAAAACATATGTTCGCAATGCGAACTTTTTGAACCCGGAGCCGATGCGATGGTCAAGTTCCTGCCGCTCAAACAGGCTGTTGCGGAGAATTTGAACGATGATGACACGGTCGCCTTCGAGGGTTTCACCCATCTGATCCCGACGGCGGCGGCGCATGAGGCGATCCGTCAGGGTTTTCGCGACCTCACCCTGGTCCGCATGACGCCGGACCTGATCTACGACCAGATGATCGGTATGGGCATGGCGAAGAAAATCGTCTTCTCCTATGTCGGCAATCCCGGCGTCGGCCTGCTGCGGCGCGCCCGCGACGCCATCGAGAACGGTTTCCCCAGATCGATCGAGATCGAGGAGCACAGCCATGCCGGCATGGCCAATGCCTATGAGGCGGGCGCGGCCGGTCTGCCCTGCGCGGTGTTTCGCGGCTATCGCGGTGCTGGCCTCGCGGCGGTCAATCCGAACATCAAGTCTGTCACCTGTCCGTTCACCGGCGAGGTGCTGGCGGCTGTTCCTTCGATCAGGCCTGACGTCACCTTCATCCATGCGCAGAAGGCCGACAGACAAGGCAATGTGCTGGTCGAAGGCATCATCGGCATCCAGAAGGAAGCGGTGCTGGCGGCCAAGCGAGCGGTGGTGACGGTGGAGGAAGTGGTCGATAATTTCGACGATCTGCACCCCAATCTGACCGTGCTGCCGCGCTGGACGATCGCGGCGATATCCGTCGTGCCAGGCGGCTCGCACCCGTCCTACGCACATGGCTATTATGCGCGTGACAATGCCGCCTATCTCGAATGGGACGAGATCGCCGCCGACCGTGACAAATTCCAGGCGTGGATGCAGGCCAATGTCATCGAGAAGAGCGCCGGCGATTTCGCGGCCCGGGTCGAGCATTTGAGGAAAGCGGCATGAGCGACAATCCATTGGGTTTCACCCCCAACGAGATGATGACGATCGCCGCCAGCAGGGCGCTCAGGAATGACGATGTCTGCTTCGTCGGCATCGGCGCACCGTCCGCGGCCTGCAATGTGGCGCGGCTAACGCATGCGCCTGACATCACGCTGATCTACGAGAGCGGCACGATCGGCACCGCGCCCGACGTGCTGCCGCTGTCGATCGGCGATGGCGAATTGTGCGAGACCGCCGTCACCACCGTCGCGGTGCCGGAGATGTTCCGCTACTGGCTGCAGGGCGGCCGCATCTCGATCGGTTTTTTGGGGGCGGCGCAGATCGACAAGTTCGGCAACATCAACACCACGGTCATCGGCGACTATTTCCATCCCAAGACCAGGCTGCCCGGCGGCGGCGGCGCGCCGGAGATCGCGACCTCGTCGAAGCAGATCTACATCACAATGGCGCAGACCAAGCGCGGCATGGTCGAGAAGATCGACTTCTTCACCTCCTTCGGCCATGGCGAGGGCGGCGACCATCGCAAGCGGCTTGGCATCGACACATCAGGTCCGACCTTGCTGATCACCGATCTCGCCATCTGGAAGCCGGATCCGGTGACCAAGGAATTCACCGTCGTGTCGTTGCATCCGGGCGTCACCCGCCAGCAGGTGCAGGAGAGCTGTGGCTGGGTGGTAAAGTTCGCGGAGGCGCTTGACGAAACACCGGCGCCAAGCGAACTCGAATTGAAGACATTGCGCGACCTGCAGGCCCGCACCAAGGCGGCGCATGAGGGAACCGGAAAAGCAAAGGCTGCATGACATGGCCGAGGCCTATATCTGCGACTACATCCGCACGCCGATCGGCCGCTTCGGCGGTTCGCTGTCTTCGGTACGATCGGACGATCTAGGCGCCATCCCGCTGAGGGCGCTGGCCGAGCGCAATCCGGGCATCGACTGGCAGGCGATCGACGATGTCGTCTATGGCTGCGCCAACCAGGCCGGCGAGGACAATCGCAACGTAGCGCGCATGGCGCTGCTGCTGGCCGGGCTGCCAAAGGAGGTCCCGGGCTCGACCGTCAATCGCCTGTGCGGCTCCGGCATGGATGCGCTGACCATTGCCGCCCGAGCCATCAAGGCCGGCGAGGCGGAGCTGATGATCGCGGGCGGCGTCGAATCGATGAGCCGGGCACCCTTCGTCATGCCCAAGGCCGACACGGCGTTCTCGCGCAATGCCGAGATTTACGACACCACCATCGGCTGGCGCTTCGTCAACCCGCTGATGAAGAAGCAGTATGGCGTCGATTCCATGCCGGAAACCGGCGAGAACGTCGCCGAGGATTTTTCGGTGTCGCGGGCCGACCAGGACGCCTTCGCAGTGCGCAGCCAGAACAAG
>NZ_RZRA01000876.1:0-2353 GCF_003998945.1 Mesorhizobium sp. M7A.F.Ca.CA.003.01.2.1
GTCGATTTCAGGCCGAGCACGTCGTATTCGCCGGGCTTGATTTCCTGCTTCTTGACGATCTTGTCCATGAACATGGCGACAGCCGCGGCCTGCGCGTAAAGCGGCTGCTCGATTTCGGCGTTGAGCCAGCCCTTGCGGATCAGGTCGAGGCCGACCGGAGCGCCGTTCGAGCTCATCAGCATGACGTCGCCCGGCTTCTTGCCGGCCGCCTCGAGCGAGGCGACGGCGGCGACCGATAGGTGCGCGGCATGGCTGAAGATCAGGTCGATGTCGGGGTTGGCCAGCATCTGGTCGGCAACGATTGTGCCGGCATTGCTGGCTTCCCATTGCATGGCCGGAAGCGAGATGATCTTGACGTCCGGAAATGCCTTCATCTTCTCCTCAAAACCCTTCTGGATGTCGAGCGTGTAGGGATCGCCGGGGTCGCCGAGCACCTGCAGAACCTTGCCCTTCACCGAGCCGTTCTTGGCTTTCAGCAGCTTCTCGGCCTGATCCGCGGCGACGTAGCCGATCTCGACCGTTCCGGCGACAGAGGTGAAGTCGGACGGGGTCGAGGTGATCTGGCGGTCGAACTCGACCACCGGGATGCCGGCGGCGCGCGCGGCTTCGATGGACGGTTTCAGCGCATTGAAGTCGACTGCAGCCAGGATGATGGCCGCCGGCTTCAGCGCGATGACATCGTTCATCTGCGATTGCTGGGCGTCGGTCTTGTTGTCGGCGTTCAGCGTCTTCATCTCGTAGCCGGTCTGCTTCAGGAACAGTTCCAGCGCGCTCACCGAGCCGGTCTGGAACTCGTCCAGCAGGGTCGGCACCATATAGTAGACGATACCCTTGGACTGGGCGAATGCCGGCGTGAGCGTGGCAAAGGCCAGTGCAAGGATACCGAAGACAGCAAGAAGTATTCGCTTCATGTCGTTCGCTCCTCTTAAGCCGGACCCCTCTTTTGTCCCTCAGCCTGTCGGTCCGGCACCGGCAAGCGTCTCACCGGTGATCATGTTGATCACCGCGTCGGGACTTGTTTTATTGCGTGCGACATCGCCGGCCACGACGCCCTGGCGGATCACCACGATCCGGTCGGCGACCTGAAAAGCCTGCTGCATGATATGGGTGATGATGACGACGCCGATGCCCTGGTTGGCCACCTGGCGGATCATGTCGAGACCGCGCCGCGTCTGTTCGACACCGAGGGCGGCGAATGGTTCGTCGAGCAGCACCAGCTTGCCGCCCCAGTGCACGAAGCGGTTGAGTTCGATGGCTTGCCGCTGGCCGCCCGAAAGATGCTCGACATTGGCGCGCAGCGAGGGAATGCGGGTGCCGGCATTGGCCAGCGCCTTTCCGACGACGGCTTCCATGGCGCGCTCGTCAAGCACGGGAATGCCGAGAAACTTGCGGGTGATCTCGCGGCCCATGAAGAAATTGGCGACCACGTCGACGTTGGTGCACAGCGAGAGATCCTGGTAGACGGTCTCGATGCCGGCCGCCTTGGCCTCGGCCGGTGATTTGGCGAGGAATTCCTTGCCCTCGAACAGCATGCGGCCCGATGTCGGCTCCAGTCCGCCTGATATGATCTTCACCAGTGTCGATTTGCCGGCGCCGTTGTCGCCCAGCAGCGCCACGACCTCGCCCTTGTCGATCGAGAAGCTGATCCCCTTGAGCGCTTCGATCGCGCCATAGTTCTTGGTGACGTTGTCGAGCACCAGCAGGGGTTCACTCATGCCGCAATCTCCCTGCCTTTGAGAAGGTCGCGCTCGCGTTCGCGTTCGGCCGCGAACATCTGCCCGAAGCGAGGTGACAGAACCCCGGAAACCGCCAGGGCGGCGGCGCCGCGCAGCACGGAATGCTGTCCGCCGCGCGCGACCACGACCCTGGGCGTCGTGCGGTCCTTGCGGGCCGAGACGGAGTTGTGCAGGCCTGCGGCCGAACCAGCCAGCATTTCGAGCAGGTCGGTGGATGCCAGCCCGCCGAGGATGACCGTCTCCGGGTCGAACAGGTTCTCGATGACGGCGACGGCGTTGTGAAAGATCGGTGCGACTTCGGCCACCCAGTCGGCCTCGCTGCCGTTCCAGCGCCGGAGCGCCTCGAGCGACAAATATCTTTCGAGGCAGCCGCTGTTGCCGCACGGGCAGGCCTCGCCGCCGGGAATGACGGGAATGTGTCCGATCTCGCCGGCATTTCCCCAGGCGCCGCGCAAGGCGCTGCCGTCATGAACCATGACGCCGCCAAGGCCGACGCCGAAATAGAGATAGTAATATTCGGAAAACTGGGCGCCGAGGCCATAAAGGCGCTCGCCCATGGCGGCCGCGGCCATATCGGTTTCAAAGAAGGCCGGCAATCCGGTGGAGGCCGCCAGCCG
>NZ_RZRA01000877.1:0-2352 GCF_003998945.1 Mesorhizobium sp. M7A.F.Ca.CA.003.01.2.1
GGTCTCGTCAGAAGTGGATCCAGAAGGATCTGCGGAAACATCTGCGGCGCCAATAGCCATTGCGCCAATAGCGACGGCAGACCCGCCTCCACCCGCGTCGGCGACGGCGGCGGTGCCATCTGCGGTGCCGCACCAACTCGACGCCATCCTGGACACCGGGACCATCCGGGTCGAGAATATCGTCGGACGGTTTGTCGAGCTCGTCGAGAATGCCGGGCCCCGTATTCGGGATGCCGGCCAAGGCGGTGGCAGGACGCGCGATTGCGACGACGGTCGCAGCCCCTGCCAGCCCAAGCATTCCAGTCAGAAACAATCGCCGATCCATGCCAACCTCCATCGTTGATCATTGCGACAAGGGAAGACATAGAGCGGCTGATTGACGCGCCCAGATGCCGAAGAAAATTGGGTCAATCGCTCTGCCGTGCCGGCGGCGGGCCTTTTTTGGCGATCTCTGACAATCCACGCGGCCAATGCGCCTGTTCCCGGGGATCATTCCTCCGACAAGCCGGCCGTCGTTGCGGCCGTTTCAATGCTCACCGACACGCCCTGGCGCAGGGAGTTGCTGACCGTGGAAATCGCCGCGGCCCTTGTAATGATCTCGGCCGGGTCGGAGCCGTCCAGCGTCGTGCATGAAACCGCCATGGTTGACGAGGTCGCGAGCAAAGGCTTGCCTTCGAGGTTCAGCGTCACGGTCACGGCGATCTTGTCGAGCGTTACGCCCATTTCCTCGGCGACGTAGCGAAGATCGTTGCAGAAGCAGCCGCCGATCGCCAGGGCAAGCAACTGGCCGCCATTGAAGCCCAGGCCCATGCCGCCGGCCTTGCCTTCGGGCCGGTCGACGATGATCGTGTGGCCGCCGGCCCAGCCCATGGCGGCTCGCGTGTCCTCCACATTGCGCAGTTCGACGGTCATCGAGACCATTGCGGATGTCCTCCCGGCAGGAGTCGACCAGGCTTCGGGCGTCGTCGACATACGGTCATTATGCAGGCGCAGAGGCGCCCTTGTCGCTAGGCAATGCCGCGCCCGCCATGTCATCAAGGATCGGACAATCCGGCCTTTCGTCGCCGTGACAGGCATGAATCAGTTTCTGCAGCGTCGAGCGCATCGACTGCAACTCGCGCACTTTCTCCTCGATCGCCGTGACATGGGCGGCGGCGATTTCGCGCACGTTTTGGCTGGCGCGGCTGCGATCCTGGTAAAGCGCCATCAGCTGGCGGCAATCGTCGATGGAAAAGCCGAGATTGCGCGCGCGGCGCAGGAAGGCCAGCCGATGGATGTCGTCTCCGGAATAATCGCGGTAGCCGTTGGCGGCGCGTGCCGGGGCGATCAGGCCGATCTCTTCATAGTAACGGATGGTCTTGGCCGGCAGGCCGGAGCGGTGGGCGGCGTCACCGACATTCATGACGGTTCTCCTCGATTTCCAGGAACCCATGGAGCAGGCCCCTTGAATTTGCTTCACAATCCTGTGAGTCCTGTTGCCAAAATGCCATAGTGATACGCTTACCGGTACGTCAAGGCAGGCATATAGGCATCGCGCGCTTGGCAAGCAAAGCAAATGCCAGCATGAATGATGATGAGAGAGCGGCCGACTCGTGCCGCCGAGTTTGGGCGGGGCACCGGATCACCTGATGCGCATGAAGTCGTTTGCAATCATCGCCGCACTGGCGCTCTCCACTGCTATCGCCGGTTGCAGCACCATCGGCTCGCAGATCTTCTCCAACGACTACGGCGCGGTCACCGACGCCGGTTATCAGCTGCCGCGCATCCCGATCGAGAAAGTGCCGATGAAGTACCATCGGCAGGAAGTGAACTACGATAGCCCGGAAAAGCCGGGCACGATCATCGTCGATACGCAGAACAAGTTCCTTTATTTCATCGAGGGCGACGGAAGGGCCATTCGCTACGGCATCGGCGTCGGCCGCGAGGGCTTCGAGTGGCATGGCACCGCCCACATTGCGCTCAAGCGCGAATGGCCGACCTGGACGCCGCCGAGGCAGATGATCCAGCGCCAGCCGGAATTGGAAAAGTTTGCCGGCGGCATGGAGCCGGGCCTGAAGAACCCGCTCGGCGCGCGCGCCATGTACCTGTTCAACAAGGGCGGTGATTCAGGCTATCGCCTGCATGGCAGCCCCGAATGGAATTCGATCGGCAAGGCGATGTCGTCTGGCTGCATCCGGCTGATGAATCAGGACATTATCGACCTCTATGACCGCGCCTCGGTCGGCGCCAAGGTCATCGTTCTCTAGAGGCAGTTTTCGTACGCGGACCGTCTAGGCAACAACGGACGTCCCAAGCAGAAAACCGGGCAATTCGGCCCGGTTTTCTGCTTGGGACGTCCGTTGTTGCCTAGAC
>NZ_RZRA01000878.1:0-2349 GCF_003998945.1 Mesorhizobium sp. M7A.F.Ca.CA.003.01.2.1
CTTGGCGCCAGCACGCTGAGCGGCCCTCTGCATTCGACGCTCGGGTCCTTTTCCGGCTCTGGGCCGACGGCCGCGGAGAAGAAGCGCTCCGTCGGCTCGCAGCGCGCCATCGGCGACCATGCCGGCAACAAGGGCGTCACCATCGGGCTCGAGGCGCTGAACCGCTTCGAATGCTACCTGCTCAACACGATGGCGGACCTGTCGGAGCATATCGACGCCATCGACCGGCCGCACATCAAGGCGATGTACGACACCTTCCACGCCAATATCGAGGAGGCCGACCCGATCGGCGCCTACACGAAACACCGCAGGAATGTCGTGCATATCCATATCTCGGAGAATGATCGCGGCGTGCCGGGGCGCGGCAACATTCCGTGGACCGAAACGTTTTCCGCCATCCGCAAGAGCGGCTATGACGATTGGCTGACGATCGAGGCGTTCGGCCGCTCACTCAAGGATTTGGCGGCGGCGACCAAGGTGTGGCGGGATTTTTCAGAGACCCCGGAAGCGGTTTATCGGGAGGGGTATAGGCATATCAAGAGCGGGTGGAAGAAGGCGGCTTAGGCGCCCTGGCCCATTTTCTATTTGCGTTCGCGGCGGTTGCCAGGTGGTTCCCCCACTCCGTCTCGGCTTCGCCGAGCCACCTCTCTCCCCCCTCCGGAGGGAGAGGAAGGAAGCCTCGGCCTGGGGGACACTCGGCCTAAGAGGACAGGCGTCGGCTCGGACAGCCTGGCGCTTTCCTCTACCCCGTCGATCGGGGGAGAGCGACTATCTGGGGTGTCAAGTTGCACTCGCGAACTCGTTGCGCGCATCGCGTGCTTTTGCATTGAGGATGACGAGGAGTTTTCTGGCGAGTGCGATGCGGATGAGCATTTTTGGCTTTCCCGCCTGTTGCAACCGTTGAGCGAAAGCTTTGAGATTGGGATCGAATTTGGCCACGATGGCTGCGACGATGAAGAGGATGCCACGCGGCCCGGCGCGTCCGCCGCGCACATGCCTGTTGCCGGTGCGCTTGCCGCTATCGTTGGCGAAGGGAGCGAGGCCTGCCAGCTTGGCGATGGCCTTGTTGGAGATGAGGCCGATCTCGGGCAGTTCGGCCATCAGGCGGGCGACGGTGCGTCCGGCCACGCCCTTCAGCGAACGAAAGGCCTGCTCCAGCCTGGCCCACAGCGGATCGTCATCGATCATCGAGGCAATCTCGCCTTCCAGGCGCCGTTGCTCGCGCTTGAGGAAGGCCAGCATCGCCTCGATGCTGGCGCATACCTCGGCGTCGCGTGCGGCACTTCTACGCTGCTTGTTGATGGTCGCATCGCCGACAATCTGGCAAAGCCGGCCAACCAACGCGGCAAGCCGCTGCTGGGCGGCGCTTGGCGGTGGCGTCGGCACAGTGTTCTTGACTGCGCCGTAGTGGGCGATGACAGCGGCGTCGATCCTGTCGGTCTTCTCAAGATAGCCCATCGCCTCGGCGAAACGGCGCACGCTCTTGGCATTGACCACGCCGCACGGCATGCCGTGCGCCCACAAGAGCATGAATCCCAGCCGTTCATAGCCGCCCGATGCCTCCATCACCGCAAGGACTGCGTCATGGCTGCGGCAGAACAGCCAAAGAGCTGCGATCCCCGCCGCGTCGTTGGCGAAGCGCGCTGCCGCTCCGCCAGGCCAGACATGCGCGTCCAGCCAATCTTTCGAAACATCAACTCCACAAATAATCCTGTTCACGGTAACCTGCCTTGTGCGTACGGTTGGAACCAAGCGACTGTTCGGTCGTGCGTGATGAAGGCGAAGATCCCAAGCTCTCCCGCGGCTGTAACCTCAGGTGGTACGGGCGACTTCGCCAAGCCAAGGTCCGGGCGGCCACCCGGACCTTGGCTCAATCGCTCTAATCCCACGAAATCTCTCTCGTGTAGATACAAGGTGTCGAGCGAAGCTCGACGGAGTGGGGGTCGATCCTTTGGCGCCGGTCGAGACGACTTGCGCGTCTGCATCACAAGCCTACCCCTGCTCAGCCTGGATCCTGTTGTAGTCGTGGATCGTCTGGCTCAGCCGGCGGCGCAGGAAGTTGGAGATGTTGTCGAAGATGAAGACGACGGCCAAGATCAGCAGCACCATGTAGAAGACGTTGGCCCAGTTTGAGTTGGTGCGCATCGCTTCCCACAGTTTCAGGCCGATGCCGCCGGCGCCGACAGCGCCGATGATGGTGGCGCCGCGGGTGTTGGATTCCCACTGATAGAGCGTCTGGCTGATGAACACCGGCACCACTTCCGGCAGCACGCCGTAGCGCTGCACCAGGAGGCCGTTGGCTCCGGTCGAGGTAATCCCCTCGCGCGGCCTGTCGTCGATGTTCTCCAG
>NZ_RZRA01000879.1:0-2348 GCF_003998945.1 Mesorhizobium sp. M7A.F.Ca.CA.003.01.2.1
GTATTGCACGGGGCGGCCGACCGGCGGTCCGAGTTCGAGCGGCTTGACGAAGGCGTCGGTGCCGACGAACTCCTCGCGCAGCAGCTTTTCCAGCGCCGGCTTGACCCGGTTGCGGGCCTCGATGCTCTTGGTGACGATGACGGTCTGGCCGAAATAGGGGTTGGCCGGCTGCACGTCATAGGCGAGCACGAAACGCACCGCGCCCTGGCCGATATAGGACGAGAAATGGTCGATGTCGGGATTGCCGACCAGCGCCCGCTGCTCGAACCGCTCCATCTGGTCGCGCGTGTCGGCGATCGAAGAATTCTGCGGCAGGTTCCAGTCGACGATCAGCTCCGGCCGGTCCGATGGCGGGAAGAACTGCTGCTGCACCAGGCCGAAGCCGGCGATCGAGCCGGCAAACAACGACACGGTGGCGATGATGGTCAGCCAGTGATGGCGCACCGAGCCGACAAGCACGCGCCGGAACAGTGAGGTGAAGCGGCCCGGCTGGTCGTGATGCTTGGTTTTCATCGTCGCCGGCAGGATGGTGACGCCGAGCAGTGGCGCAAACAGCACCGCCACGATCCATGACACCAGCAGCGAAACGGCGATGACCACGAACAGGGTGAAGGTATATTCGCCGGCGGCGCTGTTGTTGAGGCCGATCGGGATGAAGCCGGCGACAGTTACCAGCGTACCGGTCAGCATCGGAAAGGCGGTCGACGTGTAGACATAGGTCGCTGCCTTGCGCAGATTGTCGCCGACCTCCAGCCGCGCCACCATCATCTCGACCGCGATCATCGCGTCGTCGACCAGAAGGCCGAGCGCGATGATCAGCGCACCCAGGGAAATACGCTGCAGCGAAATGCCGAGATAGGCCATGACGGTGAAGGTGATGGCCAGCACCAGCGGGATCGACAGCGCCACGACGAAGCCGGCGCGCATGCCGAGACTGATGAACGACACGGCGAGCACGATGGCGACCGCCTCGAACAGCGCACGCGTAAAGCCCGAGACGGCCTCCTCGACGATGACCGGCTGGTCGGCCACCAGATGCACGCCGACGCCGACCGGCAGGTCGGCCAGCACCTTGTCCATCTCCTTGTGCAGGGCCTCGCCGAATTCGAGCAGGTTGGCGTTGGGTTTCATGCCGATGGCGAGCCCGATCGCGTCCTGGCCGTTGAAACGGAACAGTGCCGTCGGCGGATCGACATAGCCGCGTGTGATCGTCGCTACGTCGCTCAGGCGGAAGAAGCGGTCGTTGACGCGCAGATTGATGGCGCGCAGGCTTTCCTCGGAGGTGAACTGCCCGCCGACACGCACGCTGATGCGCTCCGGCCCGGACTGGATGACGCCGGACGGCGTGATCGCGTTCTGCGCCTGCAGGCTGGCGACGATCGCTTGCTGGTTGAGGCCGAGGGCGGCGATCTGGCGGGTTGAGAATTCGAGATAGATCGCTTCGTCCTGGGCGCCGACCAGGTCGACCTTGCCGGCGTTGGGCACGGTCAGGATCTTTGTTCTGGCATCCTCGACATAGTCGCGCAACTGGCGCGGCGTCAGCCCGTCCGATGTGAAGGCGTAGATGTTGCCATAGACGTCGCCGAAGCGGTCGTTGAAGAACGGGCCCTGCACACCCTGCGGAAACTGTGCCCCGATGTCATTGACCATGTTGCGCACCTGAATCCAGTTCGGCACGACATCGCGTGCCTTGGTGGTGTCCTTCAGGTTGACGAAGATGACGGTCTGGCCGGCCGTGGTGACGGACTTGGTGTAGTCGAGGCTGTCGAGTTCCTCGAGTTTCTTCTCGATCCGGTCGGTCACCTGCTGCACGGTTTCCTTGACCGAGGCGCCCGGCCAGTTGGCCTGGATGATCATCGTCTTGATGGTGAAGTTGGGATCTTCTTCACGGCCGAGATTGAGGTAGGAGAACACGCCAGCCACGACGAAGACCAGCATGAAATACCAGACCATGGAGCGGTGGTTGAGCGCCCAGTCGGAGAGATTGAAGCCTTTCATGAGGCCCCTCCCTCGGGCACTGTCACCTTCTGGCCTTCGCTCAGGCTGTGGACGCCCGCCGTGACAACACGCATGCCGGCCTCCAGCCCCTCGGTCACCGTGAAGGTGCCGCCATTCTTCGACGCGACCTTTATGTCGCGTGCGTTCACGCTCGATGTCTGCGGGTCGACGATCCACACTTTCGCGGAACCGTTCTTTTCGAACAGCGCCGACATGGGCAGTTCGATCGTCGGTGCCACCTTGGTCACGCGGGTCGCCGTCACCGTGGAGCCGAGCCGGAAGGCCTGTGGCGGATCCGTGAGCGTCAACCTGACGCGCCGGGTGCGGGTCGAGCCCTCGGATTGCGGTGC
>NZ_RZRA01000087.1:0-9265 GCF_003998945.1 Mesorhizobium sp. M7A.F.Ca.CA.003.01.2.1
GTCAGGAGGAACGGCAGGCCAAGCGCCTGCGACGCCTCGAACTGGCCACGCGGAATGCTCTCGATGCCGGAGCGGAACACCTCGGCCGAGTAGGCCGACATGATGAAGGCGAAGGCTGTCACCGCCGATGCCCAGGACGACAGGCGTATGCCGAGGAAGGGCAGCGCATAGTAGATCAGGATCAGCACGACCAGCACCGGCAGGGCGCGGAAGATGTCGGTGTAGCCGACCGCGAGCCAGCGCAACGGCTTCGGCGCATAGAGCCGCACCAGGCTGATCCCCAGGCCGATGGGGATGCCGATGCCGATGCTCAAAATGCCGAGCAGCAGCGTGTTCAGGAAGCCGCGCAGCAGCGCCGGCAGGCTGGACATAATGACGTCGGGGTTGAAGAAGGTGTCGATCAGCGACATGGGAGCGTTCCCGAACCCCAGAGCAAAGAATGCTCACGTTAAACTCATGGGCCGCCGAGGGCAGGAGATCTGCGGCAGAAGCCGGCGGCCAGGCGTGAAAGAATCGTGCCGGCCTGGAAAGCCGGCACGATGTTACCGCAGCCTTCAGCTCAGGCCTTCGGCAGCGGCATTTCCTTCATGGTCGAAGAGTCGGCGGGCGCGTCGCTGCCGAACCACTTCTTGTGGATCGCGGCCAGCGTGCCGTCCTTCTTCATCGCGCTCAGCGCATCGTTCAGCTTGCCGAGCAGCGGGTGGTCCTTGGTCATCATCAGGCCGTATTGCTCACCGGTCTTGATGCGCTCCTTGACCACCAGGTCCTTCATCTTGGTGAAGGAATATTCCATGCCCGGAATGTCGCTGACTGCCGCATCGACGCGGCCGGCGCTGAGGTCGAGCAGCAGGTTCTGCTGCGTGTCGTAGCCCTTCACGTCGCTGAAGCCGTCGGCTTCCTGATGCGCCTTGACCCAGGTTTCGCCGGTCGAACCGGACAGCACGCCGATGATCTTGCCCTTGAGGTCGGCCTCGGCCTTGATCGGGCTGTCGGCCTTGGTGGCGATGCCCATATCGGAATCATAATAGGGCTGCGTGAACGACTGTGACTTCAGCCGCTCCGCCGTGATGGTGATCGACGAGATGGCGACGTCGATGCGCTTCGAGGTGGTGGCGGCAAACAGCGCCTGGAAGCCGAGATCGGCGATGTCGGTGGTCATGCCGATGCGCTTGGCGGCTTCGTTGACGATGTCGACCTCGAAGCCTTCGAAAGTGCCGCTCTCGTTCTTGAATTCGAAGGGCGGGTTGGTCGGGTAGGCGCCGACATTGAGCACATCCGCGGCATAAGCGGTGGCGGGGCCGGCGGCGATGCCGATGGCGGCGGCGAGAAGAAGCAATTTGCGACGCGTGAAGCTCATTTTTGTTCCCTCTGTTGTTGATCGGGCGGGTTGCTCCCGCACGGTTTTTTGCCGCCCCGCTTCACGCAGGGCGTCAATTCATGGCAGCGACCATGCGGTCACGGTTGGCGATGTTGTGTGTTGCAGACCGCGAATCCGCGCGCACGTCATCGAAGGCATGGCGCGTGTTGGATGATGACTGGGGCAGTATGAACGACAAGAACTGAGACTCCCACCCGGAGCACCCACGATGGACTGGCCGGCACGATGGACTGGTCTGCTCGATGGACTGGCCGGCAAGCCCGTCCGGCACGGCAATCGCCATCGACTCCGGAATGCTTATCCAAAGTGCGGCGCTTTTCAAGGCGAAAGTTTTAAGCTTAAAAAGCTGCGATGTCCGTTGCGTGGTGGACACGGTGCGGCCCGCTGGAACCGATACCCGCGAGCGATGGTGACGCCAAGCTATTTCAGGCTTGAAATATTTCCGCGCGGGCCTAGCGTGCGATCTTCGCCGGGAGGTCGCGACGTGAACAAACCACACCCTTTGCACGGCTCGAACAGACTGAAGCTTGGCGTCTTTTCGACCAATGCCGATGGCGGGCTTGCCATCACCGATGTGCCGGAGCGCTGGGCGGCGAGCTGGCAGGACAATGTGACCGCAGCCCAGATCGCCGACCGCGCCGGGCTGGAGTTCATGCTGCCGATCGCGCGTTGGCGCGGCTTCGGCGGCCGCAACAAGGTGCGCGAATGGTCGTTCGAGACCTTCACCTGGGCGGCGGCACTCGCCATGGCCACCGAGCAGATCGGCCTGTTCATGACCGTGCATGTGCCGCTGGTGCATCCGCTCTATGCCGCCAAGGCGCTGGCGACGGTCGACCATATCAGCCAGGGACGCGCGGGCTTGAACATCGTCTGCGGCTGGAACCCGAAGGAATTCGGCATGTTCGGCACGCCTTTGGTCGAGAAGGGCTACGATCAGGCGGCCGAATGGATCGAAATCCTGGAAAAGCTTTATGCGTCGGCCGAGCCGCTCGATTACGAAGGCACTTATTACCGCCTCAAGGAGGCTGTCAGCCGGCCGGCCAGTCTGCAGGTTCCGCGCCCCGTGACCATGAACGCCGCCTTCGGCGGGCCGGGCCGCGATTTCGCTGCCGCCCGGTGCGATTATCTGTTCACGACATTTTCGGAAATGAGCGATGCCGGCAAGCATGTCGCCGACATCAGCGAGCGGGCCGATAAGGCAGGCCGCGATGTCGGCGTCTACACCGTGGCGCATGTCGTCTGCCGCCCGACGATGGAAGAGGCGCAGGCCTACTACACGCGCTACGCCGTCGATATGGCCGACCATGACGCCGTCGATGCCCACATGGCCGGCAAGAAGGAATTCTCGCAATCGCACGACCCGCACGCCTATGACCGCTACCGGCAGCGTTTCGCCGGCGGCGCCGGCACCTACCCGCTGATCGGAACGCCGGAAACGATCGCCGCCGACATGGTCGCAATTGCCGGGCACGGCTATCAGGGCATCGCGCTGTCCTTCGTCAACTACACGCAAGAACTGCCCTATTTCTGCGATCACGTGCTGCCGATCTTGAGGCAGGCGGGGCTTCGCGAATAATTTATTCCTGAGGCAGCCAATAATTTATTCCGGAATGACGGCGGTGGCCTGGATTTCGATCTTGGCGCGATCCTCGACCAGCGCCACCACCTGCATGGCGGCCATCGCCGGAAAATGCCGGCCGATGACCTCGCGATAGGCCTCGCCGATACCCCTGAGATTGGCAAGGTATTCGGCCTTGTCGGTGAAGTACCAGGTCATCGAGGTGATGTGCTGCGGCCCCGCGCCGGCTTCCGCCAGCACCGCGACGATGTTCTGAAGCGTTTGCCGCACCTGGCCGACGAAGTCGTCGGTTTCGAACTGGCATTGGCCGTTCCAGCCGACCTGTCCGCCAACGAAGACGAGCCGACCGCGCGCCGCGACGCCGTTGGCGTAGCCGACAGGTTTGGCCCAGCCTTCCGGCTGCAGAATCTGGTGCATTTCAGTCTCCCGATTCGTCAAAACTCGGTTCGCAATATCCATTGTCAAAACAGTCTGGTCCGTGGGCGCGACCTGCTTCAGGCCGCGCCCATCACTTGCCGCGCAATCACCACTTTCTGCACGTCGGAGGCACCCTCATAGATGCGCAGCGCGCGGATCTCGCGATACAGGCTTTCGACGATGTGGCCTTTGCGGACGCCGTCGCCGCCGTGCAGCTGCACGGCCTTGTCGATCACCTCTTGCGCCCTGTCGGTGGCAAACAGCTTGGCCATCGCCGCCTCGCGGGTGACGCGGGGCGCACCCATGTCCTTGGTCCAGGCGGCGCGGTAGACCAGCAGCGCCGCCGCATCGACATCGAGCGCCATGTCGGCGATGTGCCCCTGCACCATTTGCAATTCGGCCATCGGCGCGCCGAATAGTTTGCGCTCGGCCACGCGTTTGATGCTTTCATCCAGTGCACGGCGGGCAAAGCCGAGTGCCGCCGCACCGACGGTCGAGCGGAACACATCGAGCACCGACATGGCGATGCGGAAGCCGTCGCCTGGCTTGCCGATCAGTGCGGTGGCCGGCAGGCGGACCCGCTCGAAAGACAGCCGCGCCAGCGGATGCGGCGCGATCACTTCGAGCCGTTCGGCGATGCCAAGGCCCTTGGCGTCGCCAGGCACGAGGAAAGCGGAAAGTCCCTTGGCGCCCGGCGCCTCGCCGGTGCGGGCAAAGACGACATAGAGGTCGGCGATGCCGCCATTGGAGATCCAGGTTTTTTCGCCTGTAAGAACGTAGCTGTCGCCGTCGCGGGTCGCCGTCATTTCCGTGTTGGCGACATCTGATCCCGAGCGCGGCTCCGACAGGGCGAAGGCTGATATCGCCTTGCCGGCGCGCGTCTTCGAAAGCCATTGCCGCTGCTCCACCGTGCCGAACAGGCTGAGCGCGCCGGTGCCCAGCCCCTGCATGGCGAAGGCGAAATCGGCCAACCCGTCATGGCGGGCGAGCGTCTCGCGCGTGATGCACAAAGTGCGGACGTCGAGGGGACCCGGGTTGTCGGTGTCGAGCGCCGTTGGCTTCAGCCAGCCGTCTCGGCCGAGCTTGCTGACCAGCTCGCGGCAGGCGGCGTCGACATCATGGTGATCGACTGGGAGGTTGGTCGTGCACCATGTCTCGAGGTGCTCGGCTAGTTCGCGATGGCGGTCTTCGAAGAACGGCCAGGAGAGGAAGGAACGGTCAGGCATTGGTGGCCCCGCTATTGAGGCCTTGCGCACTACGGCGCCCCCCTCCCGCCAACGTCTCCACGCAAAGCATCATCCTCAATCCCCCTCGAACACCGGCTTTTCCTTGGCCACGAACGCCTTGTAGGCGCGTTCGAAGTCGCGGGTCTGCATGCAGATCGCTTGCGCCTGCGCTTCCGCCTCGATCGCCTGGTCGAGGCCCATCGACCATTCCTGGTTGAGCTGGGTCTTGGTGATGCCGTGCGCGAAGGTCGGGCCGGAGACGATGCGCGCCGCCATGTCGAGCGCGTCGGCTTCAAGCGCGGCGGCATCGACCAGCCGGTTGTAGAAACCCCAGCGTTCGCCTTCATCAGCCGTCATGGTGCGGCCGGTGTAGAGCAGTTCGGCGGCGCGGCCCTGGCCGATGATGCGCGGCAGGATCGCGCAGGCGCCCATGTCGCAGCCGGCGAGGCCGACGCGGGTGAACAGGAATGCGGTCTTGGCTTCCGGCGTGGCGATGCGGATGTCGGAGCTCATCGCAATGATGGCGCCGGCGCCGACCGCGACGCCGTCGACCGCCGCAATGATCGGCCTGCCGCAATTCAGCATCGCCTTGACGAAATCGCCGGTCATGCGGGTGAAGACCAGGAGCTCCTTCATGTCCATTTTGACCAGCGGGCCGATAATGTCGTGGACATCGCCGCCGGAGCAGAAATTGCCGCCATTGGAAAGGAACACCACGGCGTCGACATCGTCGGCATAGACGAGGTCGCGGAACGTGTCGCGGAGTTCCGCATAGCTGTCGAAGGTCAGCGGGTTCTTGCGCTCCGGCCGATCGAGCCGGACCTTGGCGATCCTGCCCTCGACCTCCCAGAGGAAATGCTTCGGCTTGCGCCCGGCCATTGCGGTCATTCGCGTCCCTCCCAGTTGCTGCGGAACGAGGTCAGCATGCCGGTCAGCCGGCGCGCGTCGTCCTCACTGACCTTGCCCAGCAATTCGCCGATCCAGCCTTCATGCGCCGCGGCGATCGCGGCAAAGGCCTGCGTGCCTTCCTCGGTCAGCCGCACCATCGAGGTGCGGCGGTCGCCATTGCGCCGCGCGCGGGCGACAAGTCCTTCCGAAACCAGCCGGTCGACGATGCCCGTGACATTGCCGTTAGAGACCAGCAGGAAACGCGACAGGTCGCTCATCAGCATGCCTTCCGGCGCGCGATAAAGCGCTGCCATCACGTCGAAGCGCGGCAGCGTGGTGTTGAAGTCCTTCTTCAGCCGCTCGCGCAGCTCGGCCTCGATCGTGCGCGAGGCGCGCAGCAGCCTGATCCACAGACGCAAGCGGTCCTTGCCGGGTCTCGACGGCGCGGGCAGGGGGCCGGCTACCATGTTTCGCCTCCTGAGATGGAAATCGCCTGTCCGGTGATCGATTGGGCGGCGTCGCCGCACAGCCACAGCACGGCGGCGGCAATTTCATCCGGCTGGATGAAGCGGCCTTGCGGGTTGGTCGAGGCAAGGCTCGATCGCGCTTGTTCGGCCGAGCGGCCGGTCTTTTCGATGATGCGCCGGATGGACTCTTCCAGCATTTCGGTTTCCACAAAGCCTGGGCACACCGCGTTGACGGTGACGCCGGATTTCACTGTTTCGGCGGCAAGCGCCCGCATCAGGCCGATGACGCCATGCTTGGCGGCGACGTAAGACGCGACGTAGGCGTAGCCTTTCAGGCCGGCGGTCGAGGCGATGAAAACAATTCGTCCCGTCTTCCGCGCGGCCATGCCGGCCAGCGCGGGCTTCACCGTCAGGAAGGCGCCGGTCAGATTGACGTCGAGCGTCCGCTGCCAGTCGCTGAGCGCGGTTTTGTGCGCCCGCGCGCTGCCGGCCATGCCGGCATTAGCGACGACGATGTCGAACGGGCCGCGCGCGGCTTGCGCCCTCTCGTAGAGCGCCGCCATTGCCGCCTCGTCGGTGACATCGGCGGCGATGCCAGAGATGCGGTCGTTTTCGCCGGCCACCTTGGCGAGCTCTGCTTCCCGGCGGCCGCAGATGGTGACGCCGATGCCGGCAGCAGCCAGCGCCAGCGCGATGGCCCGCCCGACGCCGGAGCCGCCGCCAGTGACCAGCGCATGCTTGCCGGGTATCGTCGCGGCGGCCGTCATACTTTCAGCCCCGCTGCGGCGTCGCGCTCGGCCAGACGGTAGAGCTGGTCGCGTCCGGGCAGATAGGGATCAGGCCATTTGACACCGCGGTCGCCGAGCGTGACGGCGGCATGCAGCGTCCAGTAGGGATCGGCGAGATGCGGCCGCGCCAGCGCCACCAGGTCGGCGCGGCCGGCCATCAGGATCGAATTGACATGGTCCGGCTCGTAGATGTTGCCGACCGCCATCGTCGCCATGCCGACCTCGTTGCGGATGCGGTCGGAAAACGGCGTCTGGAACATGCGGCCATAGACAGGCTTGGCCAGTGCCGAGGTCTGGCCTGCCGAGACATCGCAGATGTCGACGCCGGCCTCATGCAGCAGCCGCGCGATCTCGACCGCGTCGGCCGGCGTCACGCCCTCGATGCCGACCCAGTCATTGGCGGAAATGCGCATCGAGATCGGCTTCTCCGCCGGCCAGGCGGCGCGCACCGCGCGGAAGATTTCGAGGGGATAGCGCATGCGATTGTCCAGCGAACCGCCATATTCATCCGTGCGCCGGTTGGTGACCGGCGTGATGAAGGACGACAAGAGATAGCCATGCGCGGCGTGGATTTCGAGCATGTCGAAGCCGCAGCGATCGGCCATCTCGGCCGAAGCGACGAATTCGTCGCGCACGCGGTCCATGTCGGCGCGGTTCATCGCCTTCGGAACCTGATTCTGCGGCGACCACGCAACGGCCGAAGCCGCCATCACCGGCCAGTTGCCTGAGACCAACGGCACGTCAGTGCCCTCCCAGCCGAGCCGGGTCGAGCCCTTGGCGCCGGAATGGCCGATCTGGGCGCAGATCTTGGCCTCGGTCTCGGTGTGGACGAAATCGACCAGCCGCTTCCACGCCACCTCATGCTCGGGCGCGTAGAAGCCGGGACAGCCGGGCGTGATGCGCCCTTCCGGGCTGACGCAGGTCATCTCGATATAGATGAGACCGGCGCCACCCTTGGCCCGCTCGGCATAATGCGTGAAATGCCAGTCGGTCGGGCAGCCGTCGACAGCCTTGTACTGCGCCATCGGCGAAACGACGACGCGGTTCTGCAGCCTCATGTCGCGCAGCTTGAACGGCGCGAACATCGGCGCGCGGCGCAGGCTGTTGCCGCCGGCGCCCGCCTGGCGCTGGAACCATTCTTCCGCGCTTTCAAGCCATTCGGCATCGCGCAGTCGCAGATTCTCGTGGCTGATACGCTGCGAGCGGGTCAAAAGCGAATAGTTGAACTGCACCGGATCGAGGCCGAGATAGCGCTCGACCTCCTCGAACCATTCCAGCGAATTGCGCGCCGCCGATTGCAGCTTGAGCACCTCGGTGCGGCGGGCATCCTCATATCTGCGGAAGGCGGCATCCAGGTCCGGCTCAGTTTCGACATATTCGGCCAGCGCCACAGCACTTTCCAGTGCCAGCTTGGTGCCGGAGCCGATCGAGAAATGCGCCGATGCCGCTGCATCGCCCATCAGCGCGAGATTCTTGTAAGACCAGCGCTCGCACAGCACGCGCGGGAAATTGATCCAGGCCGAACCGCGGATATGGTTGGCATTCGTCATCAAGGCGTGGCCGCCGAGATGTTTTTCGAAGATCCGCTCACAAACGGCGATCGATTCCTGCTGCGACATCGCACCGAAGCCGAAGGCAGCCCAGGTCTGCTCGCTGCACTCGACGATGAAGGTCGCGGTGTCGCTGTCGAACTGGTAGGCGTGGGCCCACACCCAGCCATGCTCGGTTTTCTCGAAGATGAAGGTGAAGGCGTCGTCGAATTTCTGGTTGGTGCCGAGCCAGACGAACTTGCATTTGCGGGTGTCGATGTCGGGCTTGAAGATGTCGACGAAACTGTTGCGCGCCCTGGAGTTCAGGCCGTCGGCAGCGACGACCAGATCGTGCGTCTCCATGTAAGGCTTGGGATCGGCGATGTCGGTCTCGAACATCAGCTTGACGCCGAGTTCACGCGCCCGGCGCTGCAGCAGGACCAGCAGCCGCTTGCGGCCGATGCCGCAGAAACCGTGCCCTGACGAGACCGTGCGCACGCCGTCATGAATGACGGCGATGTCGTCCCAGTAGGCAAAGTGCTTCTTGATCCAGACGGCGCTGACCGGATCGTTTTTCGACAGATTGTCGAGCGTTTCGGCCGACAGCACGACGCCCCAGCCGAACGTGTCGTCGGCGCGGTTGCGCTCGAACACCGTCACATCGTGGGCGGCGTCCCTCAGTTTCATCGAAATGGCAAAGTAGAGGCCGGCTGGTCCGCCGCCGAGAACCGCAACCTTCATCTGTGCGATCTCCTCTTCGCTTGCTGGAGTTCAGTATCGCGCCGGCGATAAGATATTTCAAGCTTAAAGTTTCATATCAGAACGATCGTCCTGACATGGCGAAAGCGCGCCTGCGTGTCATCGCGCAAGCGCGCTGCCGATCACTTTTCCGGGCTCTTCGGGCTCCACAACACCGTCTCGGCGCCCTTCTCATAGGCCATCCCGTCGGGATAGCTGATCGCTTCCAGTTGCAGCCCCCAGGGCGCCTGGAAA
>NZ_RZRA01000880.1:0-2335 GCF_003998945.1 Mesorhizobium sp. M7A.F.Ca.CA.003.01.2.1
CTACACCACTGCACGCGAAGAGCGGCAGCGCGAAGGCAAAAGGATTCAGCTTTCAGTTCAAGAATGGGTTCGTTTGGCGGCCCCCTTCAGGAACCTTTCCAAGATTCTCTGAAGAGTCGTTGCGACGGATGGACGAGAACAGCGAGATTTGGTTTGGACAAGGCGGCACTTCACAGCCATCACGAAAGACCTTTCTTTCGGAGTTGTCGAATACGGGAACCCCACCGCTGACAGTGTGGCTAAGTTCAGATGTCGGGCATAATCATGAGGCCAAAACCGAGGTAAAGGCATTCAATCCGGATGATGTCTTCGCCACTCCAAAACCCGAGCGCTTGCTTCAGCGGATTCTTCACATTGCCACTAGTCCCGGTGATCTCGTCCTCGATTCATTCGCAGGGTCCGGGACCACGGGGGCAGTCGCGCACAAAATGGGCCGTCGTTGGATCATGGTCGAGTTGGGCAACCATGCTGTCACCCACATTGTCCCGAGGCTGAGGAAAGTCATAGATGGCGATGATCCTGGCGGCATAACGGCAGCGACCGGATGGGAAGGCGGAGGCGGGTTTCGGTTCTATCGCCTTGCGCCGTCGCTTCTGGAAAAAGACCGTTTCGGCAATTGGGTTATATCCAAGGAATACAATGCTGCCATGCTAGCCGAGGCGCTCTGCAAGCATCTAGGCTTCACCTATGCGCCCAGCCAAGACCCGGCCGAATACTGGCGGCACGGGTACTCGACCGAAAGCGATTTCGTATTCGTGACGACCCAGTCGCTGACCTATGACGCGCTGAAAAAGCTATCGGAGGAAGTCGGATCCAAGCGCAGCCTGCTGGTTTGCTGCAAGGCCTTTAACGCGAAGGAAGACAGTTTTCCGAACCTGACGGTGAAGAAGATTCCTCATTCAATCCTCGCGAAGTGCGAATGGGGTCGAGACGACTATTCGCTAAAAATTGCGAACCTGCCGGAGAAGGTGGATTTCGATGAGGTGGCGGAGCCGGACGCGTCGAAGCGCGGCAAAGCCGCAGCGGCAGCCTTGCCGCTTTTTGACAATGCGGAGGATGAGGCATGACCTCCCAACGGCTGCTTCAGCAGATAAAGGCTCGCCTTTCACTGCGCACGCCCCAGGCTGAGGCGCTCGACATCTTGGCGGACGTGCTCAACACCATCGAATTTTCCAAGGGCGCTGATCCCGTCGTCGCACTTGACGCAATCAAGGCGACCTATGCCACGGTGACGGATTTCGAGCGCGATTTCCCGTCGCTCTGTTTCGCGCTTGCGACAGGGGTCGGCAAGACGCGCCTCATGGGCGCTTTCATTGCCTATCTCTATCTCTCAGGACGGTCGAAGCACTTCTTTATCCTCGCACCGAACACCACTATTTACGACAAGCTCGTCGACGATTTCAGTCGGCAGAACTCCTCAAAATACGTATTCCGGGGCATCGCTGAATTCGCGCAGCTTCCGCCCATAGTCGAGACCGGGGACAACTGGGAACGCGGCTACGCCGTGCGTGGCGACCTTCTGGGCCAGACCGCTATCGTGTTCATCTTCAACATCGACAAGGTGAACAAGGAGCAGGGGCGCATCCGTAAGCTCCATGAATATATCGGCGAGTCCTATTTCGAGTACCTGTCGGCCCTTCCGGACCTTGTCCTCTTGATGGACGAAGCGCACCGCTATCGCGCCAAGGCGGGCATGAACGCCATTGCCGAACTGAAACCTGTTATCGGCCTCGAATTGACGGCGACACCACGTTCGGTTGGAGCCAAATCGGTTGCGTTCAAGAACGTGGTTCTCGATTACCCGCTTGGACAGGCGATGGCCGAGGGCTATGTGAAAGACCCGGCCGTCGCCACTCGCGAAGGGTTTCGCGTCGACAGCATCACGCCGGAACAGCTTGAACGGATGAAGCTTGAGGACGGGATTCACTGCCATGAAAACACTAAGGCAGAGCTAGCGATCTATGCACAACAGACCGGGCGCAAGCTTGTCCATCCCTTCATGTTGGTCGTGGCGCAAGACACCACGCACGCCAGCGAAATCCGGCGATACCTGGAATCGGATGGTTTCTTTCGGGGGCGCTACCAGGGTCGCGTGATCGAGGTTCATTCCGGAACGCGCGCGGAGGAGACTGAAGAGGCGACCGAGAAGCTTGTCGCACTGGAGCATGATGCGACGACCGATATCGTCATTCACGTCAACAAACTGAAGGAAGGCTGGGACGTAACCAACCTCTACACGATCGTCCCATTGCGCGCATCGGCTTCCGACATTCTGACGGAGCAGACGCTTGGACGTGGCCTGCGGTTGCCTTATGGCCAGCGCACGGGCGTGGAA
>NZ_RZRA01000881.1:0-2335 GCF_003998945.1 Mesorhizobium sp. M7A.F.Ca.CA.003.01.2.1
ACGTAACGGATGTCGATGCCGTCGAAAGCCTGCGGATCGGCGGCGATGCGATCCACATCCCGAGGCGCCATGCCGAGCCGCGACATGCCGCTGTCGACCTGGACCGCGGCCGGCAGTTTTCGGCCGGCGCGGCGGGCCGCAGCACGCCAGGCTGCCAGTTGCTCGTGGCTGTTGATAACAGCGCAAAGGTTTGCTGCCACGGCGTCCGGCTCGGCACCGGGCGGAATGCCGTTCAACACGAAAATGGCAGGGCCGGCCCCAAGCGAGCGGCGCAGGGCGACGCCTTCGCCCAGAAGCGCAACGAAGAAGATATCGCAGCCTTCGCGCAGCAGTGCCGCCCCGACCTGGCCGGCGCCAAGGCCGTAGCCGTCCGCCTTGAGCACACCAGCGCAGGCAACATCGCCCAACCGCGCCTTCAGCCGCCGGTAGTTTTCACGGATTGCACCGAGATCGATGGTGAGGATGGCCCCAGCCGCCACTTCGCTCGTGGCGGTGACCTCTTCTGGCGGCGATTTTTGGAGGGCGTCGTTCATGGCGACCGTTCTTGTGGTGGATGGGTTAGTCAGTAGTCAGTAGTCAGTAGAATTTGGCGCGGACCGCAACAGAACATTCAACCCTACTCCCCTACTCCCCTACTCCCCTACTATCGCACCAGATGCCGGAACGCCGCCACCACATCCTCATAGACATGGCGCTTGAACGGCACGATCAGGTCGGGAAGGTCCTGCATCGGCCGCCATGCCCATTTGTCGAACTCGGCGGTGTGGCCACCCGGCGGCGGATTGATCTGGATCTCGCTGACATCGCCGTGGAAGCGAAAGGCGAACCATTTCTGCGTCTGGCCGCGATACCGGCCCTTGAAGGCGATGCCGACGAGATGCTCCGGCAAATCATAGTTGATCCAGTCCGGCGCCTCGGCCAGTAGCGAGACGCCGCGCATGCCGGTCTCCTCATAGAGCTCGCGCTCGGCCGCCTGCAGGGGCTCCTCGCCCTCGTCGATGCCGCCTTGTGGCATCTGCCAGAGCTGCGTCGTGCCGGCAAATTCGCTGTCCGGTTCGGCAATGCGGTGCCCGACCCAGACCAGGCCCTCGGCATTGAGGATCATCAGCCCGACGCAGGGTCGGTAAGGCAGCGTTTCGCGGTCGATTTTGTTCGTCTTTGGCATCAGTCACTCTTTCCAGCCGTCTTCCGAGGGCTAGCCTTTTTGCGGATCGATAGCCACCGCTGAAATCGGCACGATCTCGATGCCGCGCTTCTTGGCCTCGACCACCCAGGATGACACGGTATCGACCGTCAGGTCGAAGGCCGAACCGATGCCGACGGCAGTGCCTTTGGCCCGCGCGGTCGCCTCCAGGCTGTCGAGCTTCTTCAGGATTTCGCCGCGATCCTGCACGGCATCAATCGCCATGTCGCCGGCGACGAAGGGCACGCCGTCCTTCAGCGCCAGATCCGGCGCCAGACTGCGCGCCGACGAGCCGTCATCGATATAGGCGAGGCCGCGTTTGCCGAGCTCGGCGATGAACGGCTCCATCGCCGCCGCGTCAGCGGAAAAGCGGGCGCCCATATAGTTCATGACGCCGGTATAGTTGGTCGTCCGCGACAGCGCCCAGTGCAGGCTCTTCAGGTTCTCGTCCGCGCTCGCCGCCACCGTCAGCGTGTTGCGTCCCGGATTGACCTTGGGATAATCGAACGGTTCGAGCGGCACCTGCATGACGATCTCGTGGCCGCTCTGCCTGGCTGCCTGCATCCAGCGGCCGATGCTGTTGCCTTGCGGCGCGAAGGCCAGCGTCACTTCCGCCGGCAGCTTGGCGATGGCCGCCTGGGTGCCGGTCTGCGAAACCGAAAGTCCACCGATGACGATCGCCACCCGTGCGCCGCGCCCGCCCGACCAGGGCCGCGCATAGACGTCGAACGGCCGCCTGCCATCGGCGGCGCGCACCGGCAACGGCCCGGTCTCGCTGGCCTCGATCAGCGCCTTGTCTGGAATATGCGCGACCTTCAGGTTCTGGCCGACGGTCGACGGGTCGCGAATGACGATCGCTGCCTTGGGCGGCCCATCGCCCTCCTCCGTCTGCACATGGATGATCTGCGGCCCACCTGATTTGACCGGCGCCTCCGGCTTCGGTGCCGCCGGGGCCAATGCAGGCGGCGCGGCGGCAGGTTCGGCCGCCGCGGTCACTTTCGGCGTTGAAACGGCAACCTGTTGCGGCTTACGAAACGGCTTTTCCCTGAGCGCGATCGCGCCGGAGATGCCTGCCACCACCAGCACGGCCACTGTCGCCATGATCGCACCGCTGCTGAGCTTGCCGGCGGCGCGCGGCGGCCGGACTGCCTG
>NZ_RZRA01000882.1:0-2332 GCF_003998945.1 Mesorhizobium sp. M7A.F.Ca.CA.003.01.2.1
GCCCTTACCTACAAGGCCAAGCGCGAGGCCGAGGAACAATTGGCCGCCGTGCAGAAGATCCATGCGCAGATACGCTATGAGGAGGACACGATCGACCTGCTCAAGGCCGACTGGAGCCTGCTTACCCAGCCGTCGCGGCTGCAGAAGCTCGCCGAACTCTACAAGTCGCAGCTCGAACTCGAGCCGGTCAGCGCCCGCCAGATCGGCGGTGTCGGCGACCTGCCGGCCAAATCCCTTGACATCCAGGACATCTTGTCGGGACGCCAGGGCGGCATGGCTGATAGTTCGGGCGGCAAGGCGCCGTCGGACGGCAGGGATCCCGTGGTGACCGGAGGCATCGCCCAATGATCGGTAAACTGCTGAAACGTCGCGCCAGGACGAGTGAAGATGGATCGATCGTGGTCGAGGGCGCCCGCAAGGCGACCGGCGGCAAGGGCAGGACGCGCATCGTCATGACGATGGCGGTGTTCTTCGGCATCTTCTCGACCATATCAGGGCGGCTGGTCTATCTCGGCTTCCAGACCCCCGATATGTCGGGCGGTCCGCAGAGCCGGGTGACGGCATCGCGGCCCGACATCGTCGACCGCAACGGCGAAGTGTTGGCCACGGACATCAAGACGGCGTCGCTGTTTGCAGAACCACGCCGGATTGTCGACGCCGACGAGGCGATCGAGAAGCTGTCGACGGTGCTTCCGGACATCGACTATGAGCAGACCTACCATAAGCTGAAGAGCGGCGCCGGTTTCGTCTGGCTGCAGCGGCAGCTGACGCCCAAGCAACAGTCCGACATCATGCAGCTCGGCATTCCCGGTTTCGGCTTCCGCACCGAAAAGCGCCGCTTCTATCCGAGCGGCGAAACCTCGTCCTACATTGTTGGGCTCACCAACATCGACAACCAGGGCATCTCCGGCATGGAGAAATATGTCGACGAGCAGGGGCTGAGCGACCTGCAGGCGTCGGGCCTTGCCATTGCCAAGGATCTCAAGCCGGTAAAGCTTTCGATCGATCTGCGCGTGCAGCATGTGGTGCGCGACGAGATCGCCGCCGGCCTGGAGCGCTATCGTGCCATGGGCACCGGCGCCGTTGTGCTCAACGTCAAGACCGGCGAAGTGGTGGCCATGGCCTCGGTGCCGGATTTTGATCCGAACAATCCCTACAACGCACAAGACAAGGACCGGCTGAATCGCATGTCGGCGGGCCTCTACGAGATGGGTTCGACCTTCAAGAGCTTCACCTCAGCCATGGCGCTCGATTCCGGCAAAGCGACGATGGCGAGCCGCTTCGATGCTTCGCATCCAATCCGGGTCGGCCATCAGGCCATTCACGATTTCCACGGCAAGAACCGTGTGCTGTCGTTGCCGGAGGTGTTCCTCTACTCGTCCAACATCGGGTCGGCCAGGGAAGCCGAGATGGTCGGCATCGAGGGGCATCGCGAATTCCTGCATCGCCTTGGCATTCTGGACAGGATGCAGACCGAATTGCCGGAGACTGCCCGTCCGACTGAACCGAAGGTCTGGAAACAGGTCAATTCATTCACCATCGCCTTCGGCCATGGCGTGTCGACGACGCCGCTGCAAGCGGCTGTGGGCTGCGCGGCGTTGATGAATGGCGGTTTCCTGATGAACCCCACCTTTCTGGTGCGGACGCAGGCGGAAGCGATGGCCACCGCCAAGAGAGTGGTGAGCGAAAAGACCGTCGAAGGCATGCGCTACCTCTATTCGCTCAATGCCGAAAAGGGCTCTGCCAGAAACGCCAGAGTCCCCGGCTACCGCGTTGGCGGCAAGACCGGAACCGCCGAGAAGGTCATCAATGGCCGCTACTCGAAGGACTTGAATTTCAACACCTTCGTCGCCGCCTTCCCGATGGACGATCCGCAGTATCTGGTGTTTACCATTGCCGATGCCCCGCACCCGGAAAAGCCCGGCATGACGGATGTCGCGGCCGCGAATGCTGGGGTTATGGCCGGCAATATCATCAGGCGTTCAGCTGCCATGCTTGGCGTGAAGCCAGATTTCAGCCATGAAAATGGTGCAACGCTGGTTTCCTATCAGTGATTCTTAGGGCGCGCCGGCAACAGCGCGCTATTTTGTTACGGTGAACGGGACTCGATGAAGCTCAGAGATCTAGCCGGTATCCTGCCCGTCGAGGGAATAGCTTCCGTCGATCTGGAGGTTACAGGGATTTCTTCGGATTCCCGCGAGGTAAAAGCGGGCGTTGTCTTTTTTGCGCTCGCCGGAACCAAGGCCGACGGTGCCGTTTATGCCGCAGATGCCGCCGCGCGCGGTGCGGCCGCGATCGTGGCGGGCAAAGGCAGCACCCTTGCCGGGCTCCC
>NZ_RZRA01000883.1:0-2330 GCF_003998945.1 Mesorhizobium sp. M7A.F.Ca.CA.003.01.2.1
AGCTAATGGTCGGCACCGGGCCGCCGCCGACATCGACATTGACCAGCATGTCGCGATCCCGGTCGAGCGTGTCGAGCGGGCAATCCGGATTGAGCACGACGACCCAGGTGCCGGTCGAAACGACGGTGACCGGGCCAAGCTCCTGCCGGCGATAGGCATAGAGCGCCGCATTCGAATCATGGACGCCGTTGTGGATGGCGATCGGTCGCGCCGCAGCGCCGAGGCGGTGCTCGCCGATAACGGTGCCGGCGCGCTCGAAGCCAGGCATCCGGTCACGCCAGCCCTGCGCGTCGACCAGCGAGGAAAAGTCCTGGCTCCGCGGCGCCCACAGATGCGAATGGCAGCCGAGATAGGACACTTCCGAGACCGCCCGCCCGCCAAGGCGCCAGCTCCAGTATTGCGGATAGCCGAGGATCGATTTCGACGTAGCGAACGCGTCGGGATCGACCTCCTGCAGCCACAGCATGTGGCGGCCGTAGTTGAAGCCGAGCGGCAGCCGCGGCGAAAAGGTCTCCGAAAAGTCCGGAATGCGGCGATCGATCCGCGCGGCAATCTCGGCCGGCGGCTCTTGCTCGTAGTCGAGGATCGGATGCGTCAGCGCCGCTTCGTCGACCAAGGCAAAGGTGCAGCCATGGCCCGACACCATGACCCCTTCCACTCCATGACCGTCGACCGTATCGGCAACGGCGCTGAGCGCCCAATGGTGGAGCGCCGCCTCGTCGAGCACGCTGAAGCCGCCTTGGCGCATCCATTTCGGCTGTGTCCGGCGCTCGTCGATGATCCGCCCGTCCTGGCCGAAGACGAACAGCTTCGAATTGGTCTTGCCGAAATCGAGGACAGCCACCTTCACTGGATGGCTCCCGAGGCTATCCGCACCATGACGCCGGCGTCCTCCAGCATGCGCGCATCGGCGTCGGAGAGACCGTCGTCGGTGACCAGCGTGCCGATGCGGGAAAGCGGCAGCGCGACATTGCGCGCGTGGATCGACAGTTTGCGGCTGTCGGCCAGCACCACGATCTGGTCGGCGCAAAGGCTGAGATCGACGATCGAGCGTACCAGCAGCGGGTGCGATTCCATCACGCCTTCCTGGCCAAGGCCTTGCGCGCCGAGAAAGAACTTGGAGGCATAGAAGGGCACGGCCTGGCTGAGCGAATGGATGATGCCGGGTTCGCGATGCAGATCACCGCCCGCAACCGTCAGGCTGCAATGGCCGTGGTCGCTGAGATAGGCCGCCAGCGGCATCGAGTTGGTGTAGAGGCGGATGTTGCGCTCGGCGAGCTTGACGCCCAGATGGAAGCAGGTCGAGCCGCCATGCACGATGACGGCGTCGCCGTCGCGCACCATGGTCGCCGCGAGAGCGGCGATCTGCCGCTTGGCCTCGACCGCAAGGTCGCGGTTCTCGTCGTAGGGCCTGGCGTAGGCAACACCGGCCTGGGAAGCGCCGTCGAGCGCCGAGATGCCGCCATAGACCTTCCGCGCTTCGCCGGCCTCGTCGATCCTGTCGATATCGCGCCTGACCGTCGCGGCTGAAACGCCAAGCCGCTCCTGCAACTCGCGCACCGAAGCGAACGGACGATCCCGCAACAGTTCGACGATCTGACGCTGACGGCCGGAGTCGCTCAATTCTTTCCTCCCGGATGCCATTTTCCATGGCAATTGGCGTAACTTACTCAACATTAGTCGGATTGCAAGCGTGTTTGATGACAGTAGATCACTATTGACGTAGATCACTCGTTTCTGCGATATCAGCGCCAATTCGATCCCGGCAACGGGATTTCGCGCAGGACACGGCCGAGCCGTTGGAGGAAAAGCGCCATGGCGACCGAAGCTGACGCGCAGGAACTGGCGGCCTTGCGGGCGCTTTCGGCCAGCATAGGGCGGAGCCCGCATCTCACCCAGGCGGCAGGCGGCAACACCTCGCTGAAAGCCGGCGACACGCTGTGGATCAAGGCCTCCGGCACCTGGCTGAAAGACGCGCTCGTCGATGACATCATGGTGCCGGTGGCGATGGCGCCGCTGCTGAAAGCCGTCGAACAGCGCGATCGCGCCGCCGACCAGCCGCAGGGTTTCACCATTGCAGCGCTCAACCCGCGCGGCCTGCGGCCATCGATCGAGACCACGGTGCACGCTTTGATGCCGCAGCGCGTCGTTCTGCATGTCCATTGCGTCGACACCATCTCGCTTGCCGTGCAGGCCGATGGCGAGGCCGAGGTCGCCAAGCGGCTCGATGGCATCGAATGGGCCTATGTGCCCTATTTCCGGCCCGGCCTGCCGCTTGCACGCGGCATTGCCGAAAAACTGCGGCCTGGTGTCGACGTGCTGATCCTTGG
>NZ_RZRA01000884.1:0-2324 GCF_003998945.1 Mesorhizobium sp. M7A.F.Ca.CA.003.01.2.1
ATCCGGCCGCGCATGGCGTCGATCGCCTCGCGCACGCCCTCAATCGTCTCGCCATAGCGCTTGTAGGGGACGCATTCGCCGCGGCCGAAATGGCCGCCGTCGCTGATCGTGCAGGAGATCACTTCGGCTTCGGTCTTGGAACCGCGCGAAATGGTGAAGGTTCCGGCGATGGGAAAACGCTCGGCCTCGACCGAAATGACACGCGCCATATTTTTCTGCTCCTGCTGTGCGACAAGCGTTGTCGGCAAATCGACAGGTCAGACCCGTCAGGCTAAACAGGACGCCATGTTGACCATCGGCAAGCGCGACGCAAGCGGCACGACCGCAGGGGAGGCTGACCACGAACCGCGCGTGGCGATCGGCGAGGAGGACGGCGTTCTTGGCTGCGCTTTCTCCGGAATCTGGACGACACGGACCGTTGCACTCGTCGACGCCGACATGCGCAAGATCGAAAAGCGAAGCGGCTTCAAAATCTTGGCGCTCGATGTTTCCAAGATCGAGAAGATGGACACTGCCGGCGCCTGGCTGATCGACCGGCTGGTCAGCGCCTTCGAGAAGAAGGGTGTCGAAATCCAGATGCAAGGCCAGAGCGAGATCGCTTCGATCCTGCTCGAAGCTGTCGGCGAGGCCGTGCGGCGCGAACCCGAATCCGGCCCGGTGCGACCGCCCAACATCGTCATTCGCGCGCTGGAGGCGGTTGGCCGCCGGGTCTACGAGATGCGCGACGATTTTCTGGCCTCGATGAACATCCTCGGCGCCACCATCCGTGGCGCGCAGATGAAGCTCGGCCGTGGCCATGCCGTCAACCCGGCGGCGATTTTCAACCAGATCGACCGTATGGGCGTCGGCGCCATTCCGGTGGTGGTGCTGATGTCGGCGATCGTCGGCGCCATCGTCGCCCAGCAGGGCGCCTATCAGCTCAGCTATTTCGGCGCCGATATCTTCGTCGTCGACCTCGTCGGCGTGCTGATCCTGCGCGAACTCGGCGTGCTGATGACGGCGATCATGATCGCCGGCCGCTCCGGCAGCGCGATCACCGCCGAGATCGGCTCGATGAAGATGCGCGAGGAGGTCGACGCGCTGAAGGTCATCGGGCTCAACCCGATCGGCGTCCTGGTCTTTCCGCGGCTCGTGGCGCTGGTCATCGCCTTGCCGTGCCTGACCATCATCGCCAATTTCGCCGCACTCGGCGGCGGCATCCTGGCTGCCTGGCTCTATTCCGACATCCCGCCCGCCGCCTTCATCGACCGGCTGCGCGTCGCCATCGATCTCAGCACCATCTTTGCGGGCCTGATCAAGGCGCCGTTCATGGCCATGATCATCGGCACGATTGCCTCGGTCGAAGGCATGAAGGTCGGCGGCAGCGCCGAATCGCTCGGCCAGCATGTTACCGCTTCGGTGGTGAAGTCGATCTTCGTCGTCATCATCCTCGACGGGCTTTTTGCCATGTTCTACGCAGCGATCGAGTTCTGAGATGAAGCTGCGAAACAGGAAAAGGGCGGGTGCATTGGCGGATGACGCGGGCGAGGGCGATATCGTGCTTTCCGCGCACGACATCAGCGTTTCCTTTGCCGACAAGCTTATCCTCGACAGACTGTCGCTCGACATAAGGCGCGGCGAAATCCTTGGATTTGTCGGCGCCTCGGGTGCTGGCAAATCCGTTCTGCTGCGCACCATTCTCGGCCTGACACGCAAGCAGTCGGGCACGATCAGGCTGTTCGGCGTCGATATCGAGAAGGCTGATGATGCCGAGCGTCTGCGCATCGACATGCGGCTTGGCGTGCTGTTCCAGCACGGCGCCCTGTTCTCGGCGCTGACGGTGCTGGAAAACGTCCAGGTGCCGATGCGCGAATATCTCGACCTGCCGCGAAAGCTGATGGACGAACTGGCGATGCTCAAGATCGAGCTGGTCGGGCTGCCGCCCGACGCGGCGCAAAAATTCCCATCCGAACTGTCCGGCGGCATGATCAAGCGCGCCGCGCTGGCGCGGGCGCTGGCGCTCGATCCCGACATCGTCTTCCTCGACGAGCCGACATCGGGTCTCGATCCGATCAGCGCGGCGGAGTTCGACGAGCTGGTGGTCAAGCTGCGCGATACGATGGATCTGACCGTCTACATGGTGACGCATGACCTCGACACGCTGTTCACCGCTTGCGACCGGGTGGCCGTGCTCGGCAAGAAGAAAGTGCTGGTCGAAGGCACCATCGACGACATGCTGAAGAGCGAGGAACCGTGGGTAAAATCCTATTTCCGCGGAAAACGCGCCCGGCAACTTGATCTTGCGGCGCGCGCATAGCCATAAGTGGGACAATGGAAACCAGAGC
>NZ_RZRA01000885.1:0-2323 GCF_003998945.1 Mesorhizobium sp. M7A.F.Ca.CA.003.01.2.1
ATGCTGCCGACCATTCTCGGCCGGCCGGTGTCGCTGGTGCGCTGCCCGACCGGCCTGCCGAAGGATTGCTTCTTCCAGCGCCACGCCTTCACCGGCATGCCGCCCTCGGTGGTGACATTCGAGGCGACAAATTCCGAGGGCGAAACCAAATCCTATCTCTCGGTCGAAGGCGCGAAAGGGTATCTGGCGCTGGCGCAGTTCGGCGTCGTCGAGTTCCACACCTGGGGCACCCACCGCGCCAGCCTCGACAGACCCGACCAGATCGTCCTCGACCTCGATCCGGGAGAAGGGATCGCCTGGCGCGAGGTGGTCGAGGCCGCCGTGCACATCAAGGACGAATTGGGGCGCCTGGGGCTGGTGCCGTTCGCCAAGACCTCCGGCGGCAGCGGCATCCACATCACGGTACCTGTGACAGGCAAGCAGAACTGGAAGAAACTGCACCAGGCAACCAGCGCGATCGCCACGCATCTGGCGACAACGGCGCCTGATACTTTCACCACCACCATGGGCAAGGACAACCGCAAGAAGCGCATCTTCATCGACTACCACCGCAATGCGCGCGGCCACACCTCCGCAGCACCTTACTCCTTGCGCGCCCGCACCAATCTGCCGGCCTCGACGCCGGTCAGCTGGAGCGACCTCGAATCCATCGATGCGCCGCAGGATCTGAATTATTCGTCGCTGCCGGGGCTGTTGGCGACGTCGGGCGATCCGTGGGCGGAGATTGATAAGTTTGCGCGGGATCTGCCGGTGGTCTCGGGGGCGACGAAGTAGTTGCAGAAGACGAAGTAAGTAGTTGCAGAACAAGGACCACCGCGATCCGTGGCGCCCCCCTCTGTCCTGCCAGCGTTTTAAATTCCAGTCCATCGACGCTTCCAACAATTTGAATTATTCTCTGTCCACGACCTCAAATGCATGGCGGAAGATTTCGTCAGGGATTTGCCGGTATTGTGTGCGGTCGGTGTAGGATTTGCTCAGCCTCAATCGTCCTCGGACGAAAGCGCTGCAGGTCTTTGTCAGTGCATGACCGCGTAGGAGTGTTTCATGGCGCCTAGGGCAAGTTGGAAAGGTTACCTCAAACTCAGCCTCGTGAGCTGTCCGGTGCGGTTGTATCCCGCCACCAGCGCCAGCGAGCGCATCTCGTTCAACCAGCTGCACAAGAAGACCCATAACCGCATCAACATGAAGCCGGTCGACCCCGAACTAGGGCTCGTCGAGCGTGCTGATCTGGTCAAGGGGTACGAATACGAGGACAAGCAGTACATCATCATCGATGATGCAGACCTCGACGCGGTGCGCATCGAATCCAATCACACGATGAACATCGAGGCCTTCGTCGACGAGGACGAGGTCGACGTCATCTACCAGGACGCGCCCTACTACATGGCGCCCGACGGCGCGATGGCGGAGGAAACCTTCGCCGTGTTGCGCGAAGCGATGCGCAAATCCGGCAAGCTCGCCATCGCCCGCCTTGTGCTGTCGAGCCGCGAGCGCGTGGTGACGATCGGCGCGCGCGAGAACGGCATGTTCGTGTGCACCTTGAGGAACCCGAACGAAGTGCGCGGGACGGCTGAATATTTTGGCAATATTCCAGCTGGCAAGCCCGACCCCGAAATGCTGCAGCTCGCCGAAGCGCTGATCAAGCAGAAGGAAACCACCTTCGATCCGAAGAATTATGAGGACCGCTACGAGGCGGCACTCATGACGATGATCCGCGAGAAGCTGAAAGGCCACAAGCCGATTATTGCGGCGGCACCGGAGCGCGGCAATGTCATCAACCTGATGGATGCGCTGAAGGCCAGCCTGTCGCAATCGAAGCCGCCAGCCAAGTCGAAGAGCAAGGCCGACGAGGTTGCCAAGCCAGCCGCAAAGAAAGCGGCAGCGGGTGGTGCTGCTGAAAATCCGCTGAAGGCCAATCTGCTGAAGGCGGTCGGCAAGAGCAAGAAATGACGGCACCGGCCGGCGCTGTTTTCGGCACCATAGGCGCGCTGGCGGCGTTTCCGCTCAGACTGGCCGCGCGTGAAGTCGAACGTCAGCACGGCCAGCTGCGGCGCGGCGTCACCAGGCGCACCACGCATGTCGTGTGCGGCCGCACGCTGCTCGCTAAGGCCGGGCTCTCCAGGAACGGCGATGCCGAGATCGAGCGCCGTGTCGCCGCCGAGCGCGCGGCCGGGCACAAGCTCCTCAGCGAGAACGGATTCCTGCGCCTTCTCGGGCTGATGAAGGCACCGGAGGCGTCTTCGCTGTCGCGGCAATCGCTGATCGAGCAATCGCGGCTATCCGGCGCCGAGCTCGATTTGTTGTCACTGTTCGATGCGTTCGA
>NZ_RZRA01000886.1:0-2322 GCF_003998945.1 Mesorhizobium sp. M7A.F.Ca.CA.003.01.2.1
CCTGTGCTCAAGGAACGGCGCAACGGCATGGCAAGCCGCATGTCCGGCGGCCAGCAGCAGATGCTGGCGATCGGGCGCGCGCTTATGGCCGAGCCGAAGCTTCTGATGCTCGACGAGCCGTCTCTCGGCCTTGCCCCGAAGATCGTCCACCAGATCTTCCGCATCATCCTCGACCTGTCGCGCCACGGCATTTCGATCCTGCTCGTCGAGCAGAACGTTCAGCTGGCGCTTGAATGCGGCGACTACGCCTACCTGCTCAACACCGGCAAGGTGAAGCTGCATGGCCCGGCGCAGGAAATGGCCGCGCATTCGGCCCTGAGGGAACACTATCTCGGCGGCGCCAGCGAGGACGTCCTTCATGTTTGAGGTCGACTGGAAGACGCCGCATCTGTGGCGCAAGACCGCGAACAGGCGCCCGGCCGCACCGGCACCGCAAGGCGACCTGAAGACGGACGTGCTGGTGGTCGGCGGCGGCTTCACCGGCATGGCCGCGGCACTCGGCGCGCGCGACAGCGGCGTCAATGTCATCCTGCTTGAGAGCAACGAGATCGGATCGGCAGCGTCGGGCCGCAACAACGGCCTTGTCATCTCCCACCATTCCAAGGCCTCGCCGGCGGAGTTCGAGGCGGTCTACGGCAAGACGATCGGTGAGCGCTACAATCGCATGGTTGCGGATGCGGCCGGCGTAGCCTTCGGCCTGATGCAGCGCTTCAACATAGACGCCCACCAGGTTCAGGAAGGCTGGATCCAGCCCGCTCACACCGACACCACGCTTGCCCGCGCGCACCAGTTCTACGAAGAGTGGAAAGCCTTCGGCGCCAATGTCTCCTGGCTTGACCGGGCCGAAGCCAGCGCGCGCATCGGCAGCCCCTATCTCGGCGGCTGGATGGTGCACAATTCCGGCCACATCAATCCGTTCGCCATGACCATTGGCCTTGCCGGCGCCCTTGAGCGCGAAGGCGTGACCATCTTCGAGAACGCCGCGGCGTCTCGCATCGAGAAGGTGGAAGGCGGCTGGCGCGTCTTCACCGCAACGGGAAGCGTCACGGCGCCAGAAGTGGTGCTTGCCACGAATGCGCTTACCGGCGACCTCTGGGCTGGGCTGAAGAAGACACTGATGCCGTTCAAGGTCTTCCAGGCCGCGACAAACCCGCTGCCGGAAGGCCTGCGCACCCAGATCCTTGTCGGCAACCCCGCGGTGTCCGACATGCGCAACGACATCCGCTATTTCCACTACGACGTCGACGGCCGGCTGGTGAGCGGCGGCACGCATACATTGTGGTTTGACGAGGCCGACCGCGGTCGCGCCAAGGTCTCGAGCATGCTGGGCAAGGCTTTTCGCGCATTCGGCGGCGAACCGCCGATCGTGGAATACTGGCATGGCACCTTTGCCGTGGTGCCTGATCGCAGACCTCGCCTCTATCGCCTGGCACCCGGCCTCGTGTTTGGCGGCGTCTATTCCGGCCGCGGCGTGGCATTGGCAATGTCTCTTGGCCAGGAAATCGGCCGCTGGGCGGCAGGCCGGCGCCGGGACGAGCAGATGCCTTTGCCGGTCACCAACATGAAACCGGTTCCGTTCCATCCGGTCGCCGTGCAGGTCGCGAACCGCATGCATCTCTGGAACCGCTTCAAGGATCGAAGCTCTTGATGACATTATAGGCCGACGATGCTGATTTTGTGCCGGCGGCTAGCTGGCCGAGGCAGAAGTCTCAATCAGACAGCCCATGCTCGGTCACGACTGGGCCGAAAGCGGACTGGTAGCTTCAGGCATCAGCGGAAGCCGAAGCGGACCTTCAGCGTGGCTGGGACTTAGGGCCTCCGACTGATCCAAAAGGAGGTTCTGTCACGGTCTCAGGCGTTCCCCCTTCGGATCGTACCACGGCTTGAGCTGCGCAATGGCCTTGTATCGCTTCCAGGCGATTTCGATCTCCAGAGGGGCGGCTGCCAGCCAGGCATCGTCGACACCGCCCTCGCATTCGACATAGCCCATGCCGAGCGAGGCGCCGATGCGGTGGCCGTAGGCGCCGGAGGTGACCGAACCGACGATCTTGCCGCCGCGCCAGATCGGTTCGTGATGATAGAGGAGAGGCGCATCTTCGGCCTGCAGCCGCAACTGCACCAAGCGGCGGCGCGGCTTGCCCGCCTCCTTCTGCAGCAACAGCGCATCACGGCCGATGAAGCCGCCTGGCTTGTCGAACGCCACGGCAAAGCCAAGCCCTGCCTGCAGCGGGCTGTCTTCCTCGCCGATGTCGTGACCCCAGTGGCGGTAACCTTTCTCCATGCGCAGCGAATTTCTGGCGAAGTAGCCGCCTTGGCGCAGGC
>NZ_RZRA01000887.1:0-2322 GCF_003998945.1 Mesorhizobium sp. M7A.F.Ca.CA.003.01.2.1
GCCGCTCGCGTATCTTCGGCGCACCCCATGTCGGCTTGTCTTGCTTGAGGCGCACAATCAGCTTCTCGATTTGAAACGGAAGCTGATTGGCGTGGCGATAGGGCCGCCGCGATCGGTCCGTCAGCCCCTCCAGGCCGCTGTCGTTGTAGCGCGTGAGGATCTTGTAGCCGGTCTTGCGCGAGATATCGAACTCCCGGCAAAGCATCGCCATCTTCTCGCCGTCCAGCAGCCGGGCGACGAACTTCAGCCGCTCTTCCATGACGTTACACTCCCTCCAAGGCACCTTGCTCTCCTTGCAAAGGGCCGAAAGTGTAACCCATCTATCCAGAATGAACTGTCACCCATCTCTCGGGAAGGGCATTATTATCAATGGGTTTATTGACAGGTTCGCCACGAGGTTCGCCAAGCGCGTTACCAGCCGTACGACTCGGTCCATGCCCTGCACAGCCAACGCACCTGCGACGCTTCCCGGGAATAGAGTTCGGCATGGTCAATGTCGTCATGGCCGAGACATCCAACATCTGCCTGGTGGATGCCTCCGCTTCGGCGAGATAGACCCCAAGTGACTTCCGCAGACCATGCAGCGTAAGGCCCTTCGGCAATCCCGCGAGAGCGCACCAGTGGGTCATAGCACCGGTCAGAGATTTCGGCGAGAAAGGTTGGCCATATTCCGTGACTAGAACTGTTTCGCCGCGCCGGTCGGCGCGGAGATGCCAAAACAGCAGTTTCGCTACCCCGGAACTGCGCCGTGAAGGGCCAATCCATGATATGCCTGCCACTTCAAGGTTCTACCGTCCCTTGCCGTGCTGCCCAGTCGTATGGGTACAGACAGTAAAAATAGCCGGTACGCTCGGTGGCGATGTATTTGAGGTGGGTGCCGTTGGGCAGCCAGACGATGTCGCCAGGGCGGCATTCGTGGCGGCCGTCATCCAGTTCGATCGTCAGCGTGCCTTCATGGATGAACAGCACCTCGTCATAGGTCACGGTCCAGTCGATCGAGGCGTTCTCCAGATACTCGATGCCGCCGCCCATGGTCCGGCTGATCTCGGCATTGATCACGCGCGCGATCGAAGACGTTCCGGTCGGCGTGACCGATGGCTTTAGGGTCAACTCGCTGTGCTTGAAAATCTTGGCCTTGGACATCGTCATCCCTTTTTTGCGCGAAGATTGGCTTTGGAGGGAGTGACGCCGGACGGAGCCAGCCCGGCGAGCCATCTCGTCACCGGATCGAGCTTGCGCCCGGCATGTTCGAAATCGTCACGCCGACGCACAGCGCCGCGGACAAAATGTGCACCGACAAAGCGAAAGGGTTCGGGCGGGAAACCGCGCGTTACCGGACGAACCAGCGCCGAATGCGTCAGTTCCGATTCACCGTCAGTCAACAGGCCGGTGAGGATCTCGCCGCCGATATAAGCCATTGTCGTGCCATTGCCGGAAAAGCCATAGCCGTAAACGACATCGCGGTTGGCGCGCAAAGCGCCGAAAAGTGGCACGCCGCTCACCGTCCGGTCGATCGGGCCGTTCCATGATGTCTCGAGCGGAAAATCGGCGAGCGCCGGGTGGCCGTCCCGCAGCGCGCGACGCATTTCGGCGACACGGGGCGACTGGCCATGGAAACGCTGGTCGACGATGCCGCCGAAGCCAATAACGCCACCGCTGACGCCGACGGACAGCCGACCATCGCGCGTCGGAGACCAACCGCCAACGAAGACGCGGGAATCGATCATCAGCGGCGCCCGGCGGTAGCCGATCTTGTCGAGAAGGTCTGGAATGGGCTGTGACATGGCGTCGTCGCTGGAGATGTTGAAGATCGCAGGGGCCAGTTCCGGAATCGCGCCGGACCAGGCATTCATGGCAAGCACGACCTTGCCGCAGGATACAGTTCCTTTCGCCGTTTCCACCGTGAGCTTGCCCCGTCGTGAAAACCGCTTCATCGGCGACTTTTCATAGATCCGAACGCCGCGCTTTAGCGCTGCACGACGCAGGCCGCGCACCAGGAATCCGGGATGCACTGTTGCCGACGAAGCGTCGAACGCGCCGCCGAGGTGGCTCGTCGTGCCTGCCATCGCCGCGATCTCGTCGCGCGAAACGCGTCGCGCAGGCACGTAGCCATGCGCCGCCAGCTTGTTCAACGCGTCGTCCCAGGCGCCAAGCTGTGCTTCGCACGTCGCGCCCCAGATCCAGCCGATGCGATCGAACCAGGCGTCGATCGCCTCGACCTTGCAGAAAGCCTCGATGCCGCCGATCGCGGCTTCGGATGCCTTGATGATCGAAAGCGCGTCGGTTCCGTCGCGCAGGGCGACAAGCGCGCTGTATTTGGTC
>NZ_RZRA01000888.1:0-2320 GCF_003998945.1 Mesorhizobium sp. M7A.F.Ca.CA.003.01.2.1
GCCGGCGAAGGCTGTTTTCCATCCCGCCTTTTCACGCGAAGCAATTTCAACCGGAACCGGGATGTTATCTCACCCGCCGACGGTCGATGATCGACGCGTTTCAAACAGGAGACCGCCATGACCGCACTGCCGCTCGAAAAAGCCAGGCAAATCATCGAAACCGCCTTTGCCAAGGGCTCCGATCTCAAGCTCAAGCCGCTCGGCGTCTCGGTGCTCGACGCCGGCGGGCATCTGGTCGCCTTCCAGCGCCAGGACGGCGCCTCGTTCCTGCGTCGGCAAATGTCGGCCGGCAAGGCCTATGGTGCGCTCGCCATCGGCATGGGCTCGCGCAAAGTCGAGGCCTTCGCCAAGGAGCGCCCGCATCTCGTCGCCGGCATCTCGGACGTCTCGGGCGGGCGCGTGCTGCCGGTCGTCGGCGGCGTGCTGATCCGCGACAAGGCCGGTGCCATCATCGGCGCCGTCGGCATTTCAGGCGACACGTCGGACAATGACGAAGCCGCGGCAATCGCCGGCATCGAGGCCGCCGGTTTCACCGCCGATCCGGGGTGAGGTCGGGAACTTCGTCATCCACGGGCGGAGCAGGAGCGAGGCTCCGTCGCGCAGACCCGAGGATCCATTCCGTAACATCCGCCGTAGAGTGCAGCGGAGCAGAATTCTGGACCGCTGAAACGCTCACGTGTCGCGGCTTGGACCCTGGGGTCTGCGCCCGTCGCTACGCTCCTTGCTACGCCCTGGGATGACGACGTTAGGGGCGTTTGCGCCAACTGTCAGCGCAAGTGCCCGTCAAACTTCCGCCTTCCGCGCCGGGGGACCTAATTCAAATTGATGTCCCGGCTGGCCGACCGCATCGACACCGCGAATCCGGCCAGCACGTCGAACAGCGCGATGACCATCAGCGTGAAGAAGACGGAATGGGCCGCACCCTTCACCAGCAGGAATT
Source organism: Mesorhizobium sp. M7A.F.Ca.CA.003.01.2.1 (assembly GCF_003998945.1). Taxonomy (NCBI): domain Bacteria; kingdom Pseudomonadati; phylum Pseudomonadota; class Alphaproteobacteria; order Hyphomicrobiales; family Phyllobacteriaceae; genus Mesorhizobium; species Mesorhizobium sp. M7A.F.Ca.CA.003.01.2.1. The sequence goes on from NZ_RZRA01000888.1 coordinate 941, forward strand.
CGACCAGGAAGGCCACGAAGACCAGCGTCGACAGAAGATGGTCCATGATCGAGGCGTTGGTGGTGCGCACCGACTTCGCCATTTCGAGGAACAGGAAGATCAGCCCAATCAGCACCATCAGATCGCCAAGCGTCATCGAGAACACGCCACCCGACATCATGCTGAATGAGAAGACCTCGCTTGCCCACGGATCGTCACCGCTGCCGAATATTCCCAGCAGTCCGAGATTGTAGAGCACGAAAGGCACGATCAGCAGCGGAATGGCACCGAACATCTGGCGTCTCCATGTGGGGGCAATCCTTTGTAGAATGCGCCACAGGCACGCCGTCAAGATGTTTCGATGGCAGCGTTGAACACGGTCGAAGACCGCACGCAACAACAATGTCAGCCGGTTGCCTGCAACGATTGCCGCCCACGCGTCGAGATGCGCGCTACCCCGCCCCCCAAACGCAAAAGGACCGGCCACTGGCCGGTCCTTTTGGAATTCAAACCTTTGGAAGGCTGGTCTCAGCTTTCCTTGGGCGTCAACACCTGGCGACCGCGATACATGCCGGTCTTCAGGTCGATATGGTGCGGACGGCGCATTTCGCCGGAATTCTTGTCCTCGACATAGGTCGGGGCCTTGAGGGCGTCGGCCGAGCGGCGCATGCCGCGCTTGGACGGAGAGGTTTTACGTTTCGGAACGGCCATGGATATGCTCCACTACATGGTCAAAAGCCCCGCCCGCCCTCGTGAAAGGGCCATGTCGGGGCCTAAATCTGAGAAAGTCGGGTGCCTATACACGCCCTGTGCCGTTTTGGCCAGCACTGGCGCGAATTTTTTTGGATCGGCTAGCGGAGACAACCGACATAGGCCCCCGAGCGGCCGGCTCGCCGCTCGATCAGATTGGCAAGCCGCCTCAGGCCAGGCCCGGGCTTGGCCGGATTGCGGGCGATCGGATTTGGCAAAGAGACCGCAAGCAGGGCGGCCTGCCGTCGCGACAGCTGTTTTGCCGAGACGCCGAAATGGTGCTGTGCCGCGGCCTCGATGCCGTAGATGCCCGGCCCCCACTCGGCGATGTTGAGATAGATTTCCATGATGCGCCGTTTCGACATCACCGCATCGAAATAGACGGCCAGCGGCAATTCGACCACCTTGCGCACCGAGCCCAGCGGCCGCGACCAGAGATACAGGTTCTTGACCGTCTGCATGGTGATGGTCGAGGCGCCGCGCGTCGCTTCGCCGGCCAGCGCATCGTCGACGACGCCTCTCAGCTCGCCGAGATCGACGCCACGATGAAAGCAGAACTGCCCGTCCTCCGACATGATGACGGAATTGGCCAGCACCGGCGACACGTCATCGATCGACACCCAGCGGAGGTCGTAAACGGGGAAGGTCGCC
>NZ_RZRA01000889.1:0-2320 GCF_003998945.1 Mesorhizobium sp. M7A.F.Ca.CA.003.01.2.1
CCGCCAATGCCATCGCCGGTTCGGTCAAGAACATCCCGCCGCTGGCGGCGGGACGCCTGGTGCTGATCGCGGCGCCAAGTTCCCTGCCGGCGATCTTTGCCGACTTCAGTCATATGTTGAATGTCGGCCCGCGCTCGCAAGCCGCCATGGCGGACCGGGTCGAGCATCTTTCCGGCCGGCCGCTGCACGAATTCACCGGCGACCGCCAGCTCGCCCAGGCACCGGTGCCGACCCTGGTCATCCACGCGCCGGACGACCGCGAAGTCTCGGCCGATCACGCAAGGCGCTATGCCGGTGCCGGCGGCCATGTGCGGCTCTACTGGGCCGACGGGCTTGGCCATCGCCGCATTCTTGCCGACAAGGGCGTGGTCGAACGCGCGGTCGGCTTCGTGACGCATCGCGAGCCATTGCTGCTGCATTGAGCGGCGGTCGAGATTATTTCTTCTGCTCGCCGGGTTCGACCGGCAGTCCGGCGGCCTTCCAGGCGGTGTAGCCGCCGAGGATGTGCTTGACCGGCGAAAGCCCCATGTCCTGCGCCGTCTTTGTGGCCAGGGCAGAGCGCCAGCCGCCGGCGCAGAAGAACACGAAGCTCTTTCCCGAGGCGAAGAACGGCTTGTGGTAAGGGCTTTCGGGGTCGATCCAGAATTCCAGCATGCCGCGCGTGACATGCTTGGCGCCCGGAATCCGGCCGTCGCGTTCCACTTCGCGTGGATCGCGCAGATCGACGAAGATGGTGTCTTCATCGTCGAGCAGCCCGGCCGCTTCCTCCGGCGAAACCACCTCGATCACGGCATTCGCCTCGTCCAGCAGCTCGCGATAACCCTTTTTCACGCTCTCGTCCCTCCCGGCCTTGCTGGCGGATTTCGAGCACACCAGCCGGCGTTTGTCACGCCGCGTTGCCGCCGGCCAACGTCTGCCAGGCAGCCATGGCCCCGGCAACCGTCGCCAGCAGGGCAGCGTGCAAGGCGCCGTCTCGCGCCTGGATCGACATGCCGTGCTGGACCGTGGCGAAGAAGGTCGCGGCAGCGCTCGCGTCGAAATCCGCCGGCAATTCGCCTTCGGCAATACCGCGCTCCAGACGTTTTTGCAGGGCGGTGTGGTTTTCGGCACGACGGCGGCGCAGATCGTCGCAGATGGCGCCGCGGCTCGAATCCTGATGCAGTGCGCCCAGCGTGATCAGGCAGCCCTGCGGGCGATCGCTCTGCGCATAGGCTTTCGCCGTCAGGCACAGGAATTGTTCGATCGCCTGCCGCGCGGTCGGAGCCTCGTCCAATGCCAGCCAGATGTCGGCACCCTCGGTGTGCGAGTAAAAATCCGTCGCCTCCAGGAACAGCGCCTCCTTGCTGCCGAAGGCAGCGTAGAGGCTGGGCGAGTTGATGCCCATGGCGGCGGTCAGTTCGCTCATCGATGCACCTTCGTAACCACGCGCCCAAAACACCTGCATCGCGCAACGCAGGGCTGCGGTTCGATCGAAGGTGCGGGGACGGCCTCGTTCCGACATGACGCTCTTTCTGTGTTGATCGATACATAATTCAGTTGACGCCAGCGGGCAAGGCTGACAGATATTTATGTATCGATCATTACATAAAAGGAGAATTCGATGTCTTCCAGCAGATTGAACGGCAAGGCCGCGCTCGTCACCGGCGGCAGTCGCGGCATCGGCGCAGCGATTGCGCGGAGGCTGGCGGCCGATGGCGCCAGCGTCGCGCTGACCTATGTGCATGGCGAGGAACAGGCCCGCGCTGTCGTCGCCGAGATCGAGGCCAAGGGCGGCCGCGCCATCGCGATCAAAGCCGACAACCGCGATGCGGTCGCCCTAGACAAGGCAGTCGACGACGCCGTAACCGCCTTTGGCCGGCTCGACATCCTGGTCAACAGCGCCGGCATCTGGCGCGCCGCCCCAATCGACACGCTGTCGCTCGCCGATTTCGACGAGACCATGGAGGTCAATCTCCGGGCCCCATTCATCGCTTCCAAGGCCGCGGCCGCCCATATGGGTGAGGGCGGCAGCATCATCTCGATCGGCAGCAACCTTGCCGAGCGGGCCGACGGCAGCCTCACGGCCTATTCAGCCAGCAAGGCGGCGCTGGTCGGCCTGACCAAGGCGCTGGCGCGTGACCTCGGCCCGCGCGGCATCACCGCCAATGTCGTCCACCCCGGTTCGACCGACACCGACATGAACCCGGCCGACGGCCCGCATGCCGAGCATCAGCGCCGGAAGATGGCAACGCCGCGCTTCGGCAAGGCCGACGACATTGCCGGCATGGTCGCCTGGCTCGCAGGCCCGGAAGGCCGCTTCGTCACCGGCGCTGCCCTGACC
>NZ_RZRA01000088.1:0-9248 GCF_003998945.1 Mesorhizobium sp. M7A.F.Ca.CA.003.01.2.1
CGATTGGACAGAGCTTTGTCCCGGCCGCCCTCAACGGCAGCGGTGCATCGATCGGCCTCGAAGCCGGCCGCATCAAGGTGGATTCGGAAGGGCGCACGTCGCTTGCCAAGGTCTGGGCCGGTGGCGACTGCATCTTCGGTGGCGACGACCTGACCGTCTCGGCGGTCGCGCAGGGACGCGACGCTGCGGAGAGCATCAATCGGGCACTGACCTCGAACGGGAGGGCATGAGCATGGCGGATATCAGAAACAATTTCGTCGGCATCAAGTCGCCCAATCCGTTCTGGCTGGCCTCGGCGCCACCGACCGACAAGGCCTACAACGTCATCCGCGCCTTCAAGGCCGGCTGGGGCGGCGTGGTGTGGAAGACGCTGGGCGAGGAGGGCCCACCGGTGGTCAACGTCAACGGTCCGCGCTACGGCGCGATCTGGGGCGCCGACCGCCGCCTGCTCGGCCTCAACAACATCGAACTGATCACCGACCGCGACCTGCAGGTCAATTTGCGCGAGATCAAGCAGGTCAAGAAGGACTGGCCCGACCGCGCCATCGTCGTCTCGCTCATGGTGCCTTGCGTCGAGGAGGCCTGGAAGGCGATCCTGCCTGTGGTCGAGGAGACGGAGGCCGACGGCATCGAGCTCAATTTCGGCTGTCCGCACGGCATGTCGGAACGCGGCATGGGCGCCGCCGTCGGCCAGGTGCCGGAATATATCGAAATGGTGGTGCGCTGGTGCAAGCAGAACACCCGTATGCCCGTCATCACCAAGCTGACGCCCAACATCACCGATGTGCGCAAGCCCGCGCGCGCAGCACATGCCGGCGGCACCGACGCGGTGTCGCTGATCAACACCATCAATTCGATCACTGGTGTCGATCTCGACAGCTTCGCGCCGCAGCCGACCATCGACGGCAAGGGCTCGCATGGCGGCTATTGCGGGCCGGCGGTAAAGCCGATCGCCATGAACATGGTGGCCGAGATCGCGCGCGATCCGGAAACGCAGGGCCTGCCGATCTCCGGCATCGGCGGCATCACCACCTGGCGTGACGCGGCCGAATTCATGGCGCTTGGCGCCGGCAATGTGCAGGTCTGCACGGCGGCGATGACCTACGGCTTCAAGATCGTGCAGGAGATGATCGCGGGCCTGGAAAACTGGATGGACGAGAAGGGGCACGCCTCGCTCGACGACATCGTCGGCCGCGCCACGCCCAATGTCACCGATTGGCAGTATCTCAACCTGAACTACGTCGCCAAGGCGCATATCGACCAGGATGCCTGCATCAAGTGCGGCCGCTGCCACATCGCCTGCGAGGACACTTCGCACCAGGCGATCACCAGCATGGTCGACGGCGTCAGGCACTTCGAGGTCATCGAGGCCGAGTGTGTCGGCTGCAATCTCTGCGTCAATGTCTGCCCGGTCGAGAACTGCATTACCATGGAGCCGCTGGCAGCCGGTGTGATGGACCAGCGCACCGGCAGGCCGGTATCGCCGGTCTACGCCAACTGGACCACGCACCCGAACAACCCGATGGCCAAGGTGGCTGCGGAGTAGGAACTCCCCCAAGAGAAAAACGGCGCTTTCGAGCGCCGTTTTTCATTTTCCTATTGCAGATATGAATTATCCACGATAGTATGTATCCATGAATAAGGAACCTGTTCGATGAAGCTGGGCGAGGGTGTTGAAGCAGCCATCCATTGCGCCGCCACGCTGGCCAGTGTGGAAGGCAATAGCACCATGCCGGGCGCCGCTCTCGCCGAGGCCTTTGGCCTTTCGCCGAGCTATCTGCTCAAGCATCTCAACATGCTGAGCGCGGCGCGCGTCCTGGAATCGGTGCCCGGGCCTGCCGGTGGCTATCGGCTGGCGCGGCCAGCCGAGCGCATCACGCTGCTCGACATCGTGCTGGCCGTCGAGGGCCGCGAGCCGGCCTTCCGCTGCGGCGAGATCCGCCAGCGCGGTCCGGTGAAGCTCGATGCGTCGGCCTATGTGAAACCCTGCGGCATCAACGCCGCGATGCTGAAGGCCGAACGCGCCTATCGCGCCGCGCTCGCCGAGACCAAGCTGTCCGATATCGTGGCCACCTACGCGGCAGAAGGCGATCCCAGGTCGCTTGCTGCGAGCTGCGCCTTTGTCGAGCGCCACCAGCGGCCGCAGAAATCCAGTTAACTCCAAAACCTCAAAACCCAAGCAGACGTGAAAGGACGAGACGATGAAACAGAGGCTGCAATTTTTCGCCAAGGCGCCGGAGATCATGAAGGCGGTGTCGGCGCTCAACAAGGCGGTGGACGAATGCGGGCTCGAGGTGAGCCTGCTGCACCTGATCAAGCTCAGGGCTTCGCAGATCAATGGCTGCTCGTTCTGCGTCGAGATGCACAGCCGCGAGGCCAGGCGCGACGGCGAGACCGAGCAGCGGCTCTATCTGGTTTCAGCCTGGAAGGAATCGCCGCTGTTCTCGGAGCGTGAACGCGCGGCTTTGGCCTGGACCGAAGCCGTCACCCTGATCGCCAACAACGGCGTGCCGGACGAACTTTATGCACGTACGCTGGAGCATTTCTCAGAAGAGGAGCTGGTCAAGCTGTCCGTTGCGCTCGGCATGATCAACACCTGGAACCGGCTGTGCATCCCGTTCCAAGCCATACATCCGATGCCGGCGGCCAAGGCTGCCTGATTGTCCAATCATGTTGGGAGCGCCGTGGAGAGCGCGCTCCCACTGCCTTAAACCTTTAAAGGGGAGAGTTTGATGCCTGCGGATTTGCCTTCGACCTTGTTGTTTCTCGCTCGCCTGCTGCTCGGCGGCGCCTTCGTTTTCGCCGGCCTGCGCAACATCCAGAACGCGGCCTTCCTGACCCAGCTGATGGCCGCGCGCGGTGTGCCGCAGGCGCGGTTGGCACTGTGGACTGGTATCGTGCTTCAGGTCGCCGCCGGTGTGCTGGTCATCGCAGGATTGTGGACGGCACTCGCGGCCACGGTGCTGCTGCTGTTCCTCATCGTCGCCACGCCGATGTTCCACAATTTCTGGGACCATCAGGGTCCGGACCGTGCGTCCCGCATCAATGGCTTCGTCGGGAATGTTGCCCTGAGCGGTGGCTTTCTGACCCTGATCGCGCAATCCGTTTGACGCACAGTTCCATGCCGACTGCGGCCTCTGGTGCCGACGGCTCGACCATAAAATCGGAACCAATCGAGCCGTTGACGCATTTCACACCTGCATGCCCAGCATCCAGGATGAAATATGAAAATCGCCCATGTCGCGCCGCTTTATGAATCGGTGCCGCCAAGGCTCTATGGCGGCACCGAGCGCATCGTCTCGTATCTGACCGAAGCGCTGGTCGATCTGGGTCATGAGGTGACGCTGTTTGCCAGTGGCGACAGCCAGACCTCCGCGAAGCTGGTACCCAGCCGGGAACGCGCGTTGCGCCTCGATCCGCGTCCGCTCAAATCCGAGATCGCGGCGCATCTTTCGATGCTTGCGCAGGTGAGGGAACGGGCGTCGGAGTTCGACGTCATCCACTTCCACCTCAGCCACTTCCTGCATTTTTCCTTCTTTGAGGATATTGCGGAGCGGACGGTGACGACGCCGCATGGCAGGCTGGATTATGTCGACCTGGCGCCGGCCTATGAACGGTTCCCGCGCTTTCCCCTGATTTCCATTTCGCACAGCCAGAAGGCGGGCCTTGCCAACGCCAACTGGTTGGCGACGATCCATCACGGATTGCCGACTGCTCTCTACGAGCCAACGTTCGAGACGGCCGCCGAAGAACCCTACCTTGCCTTCCTCGGCCGGTTCTCACGCGACAAGCGCCCGGATCGCGCCATCGAGATCGCCTTGCGTTCGGGGCTCAAGCTCAAGCTCGCGGCAAAGATCGGCGACGACGATCGCGCCTATTTCCGTGAGGTGGTCGAGCCTTTGATCGATGGCGATCGCGTTGTCTATGTCGGTGAGATCGAGGAAAACCAGAAGGCGGAATTTCTCGGCAAGGCGGCAGGCCTGCTGTTCCCGATCGACTGGCCGGAGCCGTTCGGCCTTGCCGCTATCGAGGCAATGGCCTGCGGCACACCGGTCATCGGCTGGAGTTGCGGTGCGCTGCCGGAGATCATCGATCAAGGCGTCACCGGTTTTATCGCTGACACAATGGATAGCGCGGTCGCTGCGGTGCCGGACTTGCTGCAACTCGACAGGCGAAAGGTGAGGGCCGTTTTCGAAAAGCGGTTCTCCGCCCGAAGAATGGCCGGCGACTATCTGGCCGCCTATGCGGGCCTGATCGGCGTCCCGAGCACGGCGAAGGCGTCTTGAGCAGCGACGTGCTCGAGCCACGGCAACGAAACAACAGGGATCTTTGACGAATGGCCCAACTCGATGAGCGCCAGCTCGATCCTGCGGTTGCGCTTGCATCGCTCGACGCCACCGCCCCTCGCGAGCCGCATCGGTTGTTTGCGCTCAAGCAGGGCGATTGCTTCGCCGTTGCCGACGCCTATGGCGACATACGTGGCGCCGGCGACGGTTTCTTTCGCGACGACACGCGGGTTCTTTCCGAGTTCCGGCTGACCGTCGGCGGCAGGCAGACATCTCTGCTCGGCGCCTCGCTCAGCCAGGACAATGTGCTGTTCACCACCAATTTGACCAATCTGCCGATACAGAGCGCCGGTGGACGCGACATCCCGCAGGGAGCCATTCACATCGAACGCGTCAGACTGCTTTGGCAGGACAGGCTGTTTGAACGCATCACCCTTTCCAATTACAGCCGGGAACACTCGACGATCAGCGTTTCCCTGCACTATTCCGCCGATTTCCGCGACATGTTCGAAGTGCGTGGCTCGACACGGCCGAAGCGCGGGCTGGCCCATGCCGCCGAAACAAACGCGACGTCGGTCCTGCTGCGCTATGATGGGCTCGATGGCCTGGCCCGCCTCTCGGCGATATCGTTCTCGCAGGCGCCGGACCAACTGAGTGCCAACCGTGCCGATTTCCTGATCGCCGTGACCAAGCGCAGCAGGAAGGTGCTTTATGTCGAGGTCGGTCCCGAGGTGGCCGACAAGCCCGACCGCGACCGGTTCCGCGCCGCTGCCGCCCGCGCCCGCTTTGGCATGCGGGCCAAACGTCGCCATGGCGCGACGGTGCGCAGCTCGGGCCGTGTCTTCAACGACTGGGTCGAGCGCGCTCGCGCCGATGTCGCGCTGCTGACCACCGAGCTGGCGACCGGCCCCTATCCCTATGCCGGCATCCCCTGGTTCTCGACGGCGTTCGGCCGCGACGGCGTCATCTCGGCGCTGCAGATGCTGTGGCTCAATCCGGGCCTGGCGCGGGGCGTGCTGGCCTTTCTGGCCCAGCATCAGGCGACCGAGACATCGCCGTTCAGCGATTCGCAGCCGGGCAAGATCATGCACGAGACCCGCAAGGGCGAAATGGTGGCGCTGCGGGAGCTTCCCTTTGGCCGCTACTACGGTGGCGTCGATACGACACCGCTCTACATCTACCTTGCCTGTGCCTACGCCGATCGTACCGGTGACATGGCGTTCATCGACGGCCTGTGGCCGTCGCTGTGCGCCGCGGCCGAATGGACGGAGGAGGCGGGCCGGGAAACCGGATTCGTGACTTACCAGCGAGCGGCCGAGTCCGGCCTCGCCAACCAGGGATGGAAGGACAGTTTCGATTCGGTCTTCCATGCCGATGGCCGCATTCCCAAGGGCCCGATCGCCCTTGTCGAAGTGCAGGGCTACGTCTTTGCCGCCTTCCGGGGGCTGGCGGCACTTGCCCGTCGCCGGGGCGAGAACGACAGGGCCGACCACTGGGATGATCGCGCCGAAGCGATGCGGGTTGCCGTGGAACGGGATTTCTGGCTTGACGATCTCGGCTTCTATGCGCTGGCAATCGACGGTGCCGGCGAGCCCTGCAAGGTGCGGACCTCGAATGCGGGGCATCTGCTCTTTGTCGGATTGCCTGAGCCGGCGCGGGCCCAGATGGTGGCTGACCAGCTGCTTTCCGCCTCCTTCCATTCGGGCTGGGGACTGCGGACGCTCGCCGACGATGCCGTGTTCTTCAATCCGATGTCGTACCACAATGGCTCGATCTGGCCGCACGATACCGCCCTTTGCGGTGCCGGGCTGGCGCGCTATGGCGAGCGCGAAAGCGTGGTTCGCCTGATGAGCGGCACGTTCGAATCCGCGGTCCATTTCAACATGCGGCTGCCCGAACTGTTCTGCGGTTTTACACGTGCGCCGGGCGAAGCACCCATCGCCTATCCCGTCGCCTGCCTGCCGCAAGCGTGGTCGGCGGGCTCCGCTTTCATGTTGATGCAGGCCTGTCTTGGCCTGGAGATCGACGGCTGGGAGGGTGAGATTCGCGTCGGCCGCCCCAGGCTGCCGATCGGCATCGACACGCTGACACTGCGGCACCTGGGCGTCGGCGACCGGGTCGTCGATCTCACCTTCCAGCGCGTCGGCGACCGGGTCGTCGCTTTCCTGGCCGACCGCCATGAAGGGCTGGTGCCGCTCATAGTAAGAACATGATCCGAACAAAATTGGCGGAACCGATCCAGGCCTTGTGCGTTGCAAAAACACTGGTCCGAACGCCGACCACGTGGCCGGCGGACCGTTTCAAACGGGAAACACGAACAAACGGTCGCCGACGGCCGGGGTGAGTTGACGTTCAATGACAAACTACGGTGCGGACCTGCTCTGGGTTCTGATTTTCGCGAGCCTCGGTTTTTCCGCTCTTGCCGTATTCCTCTCCATATCGCGGCACCGTCGCCGTCATCCTCCTGCCGTCCCACATACGGCAGGCGAAGATGTGGCGGCGGAGGCCGCGCGCAAGGTGATACGGGAGTTCGAAAAGAACGGCCAATCGGCCGATGCCGCGCTGGTGACCTGGTCGCCAGAAACATTGCGCAAGATCCTGGCCGACGATCTGCCCGATGCGCAGGTTATCGTGGTGTCCAATCGCGAGCCGTACATCCACAATGTGAAGGACGACGGCGTCGAGTTGCTCGTCCCGGCCAGCGGGCTGGTGTCGGCGCTCGAGCCCATTACCCGCGCCTGTGCGGGCACCTGGATCGCCTATGGCGGCGGAACGGCGGACCGCCTTACCGTCGACGACCACGATCGCGTGCAGGTGCCGCCTGGCAACCCGTCCTACACGCTGCGCCGGGTCTGGCTGACGGAGGAAGAGCATCAGGGCTATTATCTCGGTTTCGCCAATGAGGGCCTTTGGCCGCTTTGCCATATCGCCTTCACCCGGCCGATTTTTCGTGCCTCCGACTGGGCTGCCTATGAAGCCGTCAACCGGAAGTTTGCCGATACGGTGGTTGCCGAGGCGCGCAACGAGCGGCCGATCGTGCTGGTCCAGGATTACCATTTCGCGCTGCTGCCGCGCATGATCCGCGAGCGCTTGCCGGAGGCGATCGTCATCACTTTCTGGCACATCCCGTGGCCAAATTCGGAAGTGTACAGCATCTGCCCATGGCGTGAACGCATCCTCGAAGGCCTGCTCGGCAGCTCGATCATCGGCTTCCACACTCAGTTCCATGCCAACAATTTCACCGAAAGCGTCGATCGCTTCCTGGAAAGCCGCATCGAGCGGGCCGATGCGGCCATCTCCTACGGCGGACGGACCACATTGGTGCACGCCTATCCGATCTCGATAGAATGGCCGGCGGACCTGCTGGCGAAACTTCCCGCTGTCGACGATTGCCGCGCTCGCATGCGCGAGAGGTTCGGCCTTAAAGCGGATGTGAAGCTGGCCGTCGGGGTCGAGCGCCTCGATTATACCAAGGGCATTCTCGATCGGTTTCACGCTTTGAACGAATTGTTCAAGCGACAGCCTGAGTGGATCGGAAAACTGGTCTTCCTGCAGATCGCGGCACCCAGCCGCGGCACGCTGCCTGCCTACAAGCTGCTCCATGACGAGTGCCACCGTTATGCCGAAGAGCTCAACCGGCGTTATGGCAGCGAGGGCTACAGGCCGGTGATCATGGTGGCCGAACATCACTCGCAAGAACAGGTCTACGAGATCTATCGGGCCGCCGACATATGCATGGTCACCAGCCTGCATGACGGCATGAACCTCGTCGCAAAGGAATTCGTCGCCGCGCGCGACGACGAGCAGGGCGTTTTGATGCTCAGCACATTCGCCGGCGCCTCGCGTGAATTGCTGGAGGCGCTTATCGTCAACCCTTACGATGCCGCCATGATGAGCGGAGCGCTGTTGCAGGCACTGACCATGTCGCCCGAAGAACAGCGCGAGCGCATGCGCCCCATGCGCGAGACAATCCGCAACAACAATGTCTATCGCTGGGCCGGCAGCATGCTTCTGGATGCGGCACGTTTGCGCAAGCGCGGGGACCTCGATCGGGTGACCGGTGCCGTCAGCGACCCGCCGCCCAGCGTCGACAATGTCGTCTCCATTTTTGAGCGCAGACGGGTGGCGATGTCATGAGCGATGCGCTGCAAAATATTGTTGGCGAGACCCTGCACAAGCCGCAGGCCGTCATGGAGAAACCGCACACTGTGCTGACCGGCGAATGGGCGTTGTTCCTCGACATCGACGGCACCCTGCTGGAACATGCCGAACACCCGGACGCCGTCTCGGTCAGCGACGAGCTCCGCTCCTTGCTGCAAGGCCTGGATCGCAAGCTGAACGGGGCATTGGCCTTCATAACAGGCCGTTCCGTCGCGGCTGTCGATCATCTGTTTCAGCCTTTGAAGCTGCGCGCCGCCGGGCTCTATGGCCTGGAACATCGGCTCCTACCGAACGACGACGTCGAAGTCGCGGATGAGCCGGCGGATATTTCTGCGCTTGCCGACGAGATCGAGGCCGAGCTCGGTCGTGGCGCCTATATCGAGCGCAAAGGACGGGTGCTGGCCATCCACACGCGCGCCGCCCCGCATCTGCTTCCGCGCGCGACGCAGCTTGTCGAGCAGGCGCTGGCCACGCTGCCAAAGGGCTACCGGGTGGTTCCCGGCAATGCCGGTGTTGAACTGCTGCCGCTCGAGGCCGCCAAGGGCGCCGCGATCCGGCGTTTCATGGAAATTGCGCCATTCACGGGCCGTCGCCCGGTCTTCCTGGGCGACGACACGTCGGATGAAAACGGTTTTGAGGCCGTCAATGATGCCGGCGGCATATCGATACGCGTCAAACCACCAGCGCACACCGCAGCGCGGTACGGGCTTGCCGACGTTGTCGAGACGCTGGCCTGGCTGAGAGGTCAACTTTAGATCCAGCCGACGCAACCGCGATCGCGCCTCCTGGAAAGGGCAAGGA
>NZ_RZRA01000890.1:0-2317 GCF_003998945.1 Mesorhizobium sp. M7A.F.Ca.CA.003.01.2.1
TATCATCACCGACGACGAGCCGGCGGCGACGGCCAACATTGCCGGTGGCAATGTCCTCTACACCTTCACCACCAGCGAGAGCGTTGGCAGCACGCTGACCATTGCGGACGTGACGGTAACGGGCGGCACGGTCGGTGCGCTGACGCAAGTCGGCACCAGCAACGTATATAACCTGACCGTGACCCCGACGGCCAACGTCGATGCCGGCACGATCAGTGTAACAGTGAACCAGGTTGGCATCACCGATACGGCGGGCAATTCGGGGACCGGCACTGTCAATGCCACCCAGGCCTACGATACCAAGGCGCCGACCGTTTCGGTCGACATCATCGCCCCAGACCTGCCGGCAGGCGGGACATCACAGGTAAAGTTTGTCTTCAGCGAAGTCCCTACCGGTTTCACGGCGGCCGACATCATTGTGACGTCAGGCAGCGGCTCGATCACCAGCGGGCCGACCATAGACGCCACAGATCCAACCGGCAAAACCTATGTCGCAACGTTCACCGCATCTTCGACTTTTGTCGGAAACGCGACCGTTTCAGTGAGCTCGGGAAGCTATACGGATGCAGCTCTGAACACAGGCTCCGGAGGCAACGACACGGTATTCGAGGGCTTTACCTTTGACGCAGCGACGAAGGAAAACGGGCAAAGCGGCAATTTCACTCTTTCCGGGCACTATAATACCGGTGTGACGATACGCGCGTACTGGGACGTCGACAATCCGACCCACGCAGTTGCCGTGACGCTGAATGGCGATGGCACCTGGAGCGGGGCTAAGACCAACCTGGGCAACAACACCGGAGCCCACACCTTCTTTGTGGTCGCTACGACAGGCAGCAGTACCATTGTCCAATCCATCGGTGTCACAGCGCCCGCCGGCATTGCCGGAGAGGCTGTGAACTTGGGACTTACCGATCCAGCCGGCCACGATGGCGCGATTACGCTCACGATTAGTGACGTCCCCGACGGATGGACGATCGATGGGGGCACCCGCAACGCGGACGGCTCTTGGACCGCAACAACCACGAATGTTTCCGCCCTGACCGTCACGACGCCGGTCACCTATACCGGTGCACACGTGCTCAACGTGACCGGGACCTGGAGTAACGAGGACGGGACCACCGGGACCATGACCATCGCGGACAACGTGGAAATCTATGCCAAGGGTTCGCCCATCTTTGCTTTGTCTGGAAACGACTACCTGACCGGGTCCAGCGGCAACGACCTCTTCGTCTTCTCGCAGCCGATCGGTGCCGACACGGTGCACAATTTCGACGCCGCGGCCGACCAGATCGACCTTATCGGCTACAACGGACTGGCGGACTTTGCCGACCTGCAGACCCATATCGCCGACGATGCCCACGGCAACGCGGTGATCACGCTGGGCGATGGGCAGTCGATCACGCTGGATGGCGTGCACTCGGGCGCGCTGACGGCAGGCAATTTCGTCTTCGACCAGACGCCGGTGGTCAACAATGCCGGCACCATGACGATCGGCGACGGCGCCTTGCTGCCGCTGAGCGGCATGATCAACAATAGCGGCCTCATCTCGCTGGACTCGACCGGCGGTGAAACGCTGCTGCAAATCATCCAGCATGGCGTGACCCTGCAGGGCGGCGGGCAGATACTGTTGTCCGACAGCGCCGCCAACGTGATCTCCGGCACGGGGCCGGACGTCACTCTGGTCAATGTCGACAACACGATATCGGGCGCCGGCCAGTTGGGCGGCGGGATGCTGAGCCTCGACAACCAGGGCACCATTATCGCCTCCGGCGCGAATGCGCTGGTCATCGATACGGGGGGCAGCGTCGTCACCAACTCCGGAACATTGGAGGCGACCGGTTCAGGTGGACTGACGATCACCGGCGGGCTGGCGAATTCCGGCATGCTGTTGGCCAATGGCGGCGACATAGTCATCCATGGCCAGGTCACCGGCGACGGCGATGCCACGATCGGCAACCTGTCGAAGCTTGAGTTCGGCAGCGCCTCGTCGACGGATGTCACCTTCGCGCACGATGCGGCCGGCACGCTGCAGCTCGACGATTCCTTCGATTTCAGCGGGCGGATCGGCGGCATCACCAATGACGACAGGCTTGAGCTCGAGGACATCCTGTTCGGCGCGGGAACGACGGCCGTCTACCAGGCAAACCAGGATGGCAGCGGCGGAACGCTGACCGTTTCGGACGGCACCCACGGTACCGCGCTGCATCTGGTCGGCAGCTACGATGCGAACGGCTTCAAGCTTGCCGATGACGGCCAAGGCCATACCGCCGTTTCGTACAATCCGGCGGAATTCACGCTGACGGGCGTTGGCAAT
>NZ_RZRA01000891.1:0-2316 GCF_003998945.1 Mesorhizobium sp. M7A.F.Ca.CA.003.01.2.1
CACCATCCAGTTCTCGTCGAGCATATATGTGGCGGAAATCGAAAAATCGGCGCGCTTCAAACCGGCGCCGGCATCATAGCGCGCCAGCCCCGAGCGAGCCGATTGCTCGGGCGTGACACCAAAATAGGCCTGCATGTAATTTTCGTCGGCGAACACGGCGGACGCGCTGGCGCCGATCATCAACGATTGAGACAGAGGCCGGGTCACCTCGATCCCCACCCTGCCCTCCAGGCCATCGCTGCCGCCGATGGTCTTGTCCAGCTGCGCGAATATTTCGGCCGGACCGAACTTCGCCGCTGCCTTCACGCCGACCGTCGCGCCCATGTCGACATCCCCCAAGCCGCGCAGATGGTCGGAGTCGTCTTCCTTGCGGCCCATCTCATAGCCAAGCCGCGCGCTGAAGGCGAACGGTCCTTGTTCATAAACGGCGATGTTGGCACCAGTCGGATCGATCGTCACCGTGTCGAGGAATGTCGCCGTGACGAAAGGCACCGGCATGATCTTGAACTCATTGCTGCCCTCGTATTTGGGGACGATGATGGCGCCGCCGCCGAGCACGACGTGCCAGTCGGACAGTTTCTGTTCGAAGCGCCCGAAACGGGAAGGCTCGGGCGGCAGGGTAAAATCATCGGAATTCACCGCAATGGCGTCTGCCGCCAGCGCGCCGTCCGAATGGGCTGAAAGCAGGATTGCCATGACCGCAAGAGATGCCCGGCCGGCAAATAGTCCAGAGTCAATTTTGGCGAACATGCGTGCTCCAGTATAGCGAGGCAAAGAGCCTCCGATGGCGTCACCATGTCAGGTGAAAGTGGCCGCATGCGTTAAGTGATGTTAAGTTTTGTTGCGCAATCGTGGTTTCATCTTGCCGTATAGGGAGGCCCTAGGCTGACAGTGGGCTGCCACGATCTGCCGTGGATCGTCTCGCGATCGGAGAACGGAACTGTTTCAATCCAGGCCAGAACAGCTCTAATGTCTGTGCCGGAGCAATGTGGGCGGGGTATGGGGAACACAAGCGACGATGACGAGCGGAGTTTCTTCTCCGAAGCGCCGATGCGGCCTGCTGCGAAAGCCAAGGCGACGCTCGACGAAAAGCCGCATTACCTCGGCCATCGCGACCGCTTGCGCGAGCGCTTTGCCCTGGCGGGTCCGGACGCCCTGCCCGATTACGAACTTCTGGAACTTCTGCTCTTTCGCCTGATCCCTCGTGCCGACACCAAACCGGCGGCCAAGGCGCTGCTGGCACGCTTCGGCACGCTGGCCGAAGTGCTTGGCGCCCCGGTGGGCCTGCTGCAGGAGGTCAAGGGCATCGGCCCTGCGGTGGCACTCGACCTGAAAATCCTCGCCGCAACGGCGCAGCGCATGGCACGCGGCGAGGTCCACGGCCGCGAGATCCTCTCGTCCTGGCAGCAGCTCCTCGACTATTGCCGCTCAGCAATGGCCTTCGAGGCGCGCGAGCAGTTCCGCATCCTGTTCCTCGACAAGAAGAACGCGCTGATCGCCGACGAGGTGCAGCAGACGGGTACTGTCGACCACACGCCTGTCTACCCGCGAGAAGTGATCAAGCGGGCGCTCGAACTCTCGGCGACTGCCATTATCCTGGTCCACAATCACCCGTCAGGCGACCCGACGCCATCGCGCGCCGACATCGAGATGACGAAGGAGATCATCGACGCGGGCAAGCGGCTGGGCATCGCGGTGCACGACCACATCATCATCGGGCGGAAGGGATATGCCAGCATGAAGGGCCTGCTGCTGATCTGAGGTGGCAGGGCCGGCGCCAACGCCGATCGACCCCGACCACACGATCCCAGAGATCGGGGCGGGCGAAACCGGCTAGAACAAGCGACTGGCGGAATCAGGAGAGCACGATCATGGCGAAGACAAAAGTCCTTCTTGTCGGCGAAAGCTGGGTGAGTTCGGCGACCCACTACAAGGGGTTCGACCAGTTCGGCAGCGTCACCTTCCATCTCGGGGCAACGCCCCTGGTCGACGCCTTGAAGGACAGCGAATTCGATCTCGACTACATGCCCGCTCATGAGGCCGTCGAGAAGCTGCCTTTCACCATGGAAGGGCTGTCGCAATACAGGACGATCATCCTGTCCGACATTGGCGCAAACTCGCTGCTGCTTCATCCCGATGTCTGGCTGCACGGCAAGACAGTGCCGAACCGGCTCAAGCTCCTGCGCGACTGGACGCTGGCCGGCGGCGGCCTGATCATGATCGGCGGTTACTTCAGCTTCCAAGGCATTGACGGCAAGGCGCGCTGGCATCGCACGGCGGTCGAGGAGGCGCTGCCGGTGACCTGCCTTCCCAATG
>NZ_RZRA01000892.1:0-2315 GCF_003998945.1 Mesorhizobium sp. M7A.F.Ca.CA.003.01.2.1
GACCTGCGTGAACGGACCGGTCTCGGTGTGGAATTCCGTCGAGGTGAAGGCGTGATCGCCGCTATGGCCGAAATTGAGGACGAGAGCTGCCTGCGGATAGGAGCGGGCCGAGGTCGAGATGCCGGCCGCCTGGCGCGCCGGTGACAAGCGTCCGTCAGCGGCGACCGCCAGCGATGCGTCAACCGAGCTGCCGTCGGCGAGGCCGGCACGAACATGCTCGGCATCGAGATGCCAGTTCGCCACCATCGACCTCAGCCAGTCGATGCCGGCGCGCGCGGCAACGGCGCTGGCGAGTGCCGGGGTGAGGACGCTGTTGGGAAGATTCAGCCCGAATTCATCCTCGTCGATCTCGCTGGCGCGGAAGGTGACGACCGGGCTGCGGATCAGCCGGCTGGTGGCATCGACGATGCGCATCACCTTCAAAGGCGCCGCCTTGGATACGACGGCTTCGAGCACGCCGAGCCGGTCGAGCACTTTCAAGGCAGGGTTCATCAGGGCCGTCGTGCGACCATCGGGGGCGGTGGCCTCCGGCCCGACCAGTGTCACCGGGAAACCTTCGGCGGCAAAACCCAGTGCCGCGATCAGCCCTGCCGGCCCCGTGCCGGCAACCAGTATCCGCGCAGTTTGCTGATGCTCCAAGATCGGCTTCCGGCTTGCAATGCGAGGCGGTCCACCCGACCTGCCGTTCGATCAGCATATAGGTCAGATCATGCCGCTTGATCAACGCGGCGATTCGGCCCATTCGGATGTCATGACCGGCCAGCAGGACGACTTCAGCCATCTCGACCGCGCCGGCCGCGCCATGGCCGGCATCGCGCGCAATCCCCGGGTTACGGTAAACGTCGTTGTCGGCGCTTGCATCCTGCTTGCATGGCTGTCTCTTGCGGCGATGGCAATCCGCGGGGCTGAAACAGGGATTGCGGGCGTCGGCGCCCCTGGCGACAGGATCCTTCGCAGCCTGCCGCAACTGCCGCTGCCCGATTTCCTGGAACGGTTCTTTGTGCTGTGCCTCTCACCGGTGCCTTTGGACGCAGGTCTCGGCTTGCGGGCCGGCGCGCTCGTTTCGATGTGGTTCCTGATGGCGATCGCGACGATGCTGCCTTCGGCGGCGCCGATGATACGCACCTATTGCGAGATCGCTGACACGGCACGCATCAAGGGCGAACCGGTCGTTCACCCGCTGCTGCTGGTCGCCGGCTATCTCAGCGTCTGGCTCGCCGCTTCAATTGTGTTCGCGGCGCTGACCTTGGCCGTCCATGCATTCGCTTCGTCAGCCGGGATTCTCGATCCGGTCGTCGGCATTGCCGGTGCGCTCGCTCTGCTGATTGCCGGCCTCTACCAGTTCAGCGGCCTGAAGGAAGCTTGCCTGAAGAAATGCAGGAACCCGTTCTCGATCCTTTTCGCGAGCTGGAGCGCAAGGCCCCTTAACATCTTTCGGCTCGGTGCCGCGCAAGGTCTGTGGTGTCTGGGCTGCTGCTGGGCCTTGATGCTGGTGATGTTCGCCGTGGGCGTCATGAACGTTTTCTGGATGGCGTTGATCGGCCTGTTCACCCTGATCGAAAAACAAACGGCCAGCAGGGTTCCAACCCGGCTGGCCGGTGCGATACTGCTTGTCTGGGCAGCCGCGCTGCTAGTAGTCTCGCTGTGAGTGGGGGAAAATCGATGGCAGACCAGAGCTGGGCGATGAAGGGAGAGCTCGTACTCTCCTGCAATTGCACGGTTTTTTGCCCTTGCGTGCTCTCGCTTGGCAATCATCCGCCGACCGAAGGCTATTGCCAGACATGGGCCGGGTTTCGCATCGATGCCGGCCATTTCGGTGAGGTCGATCTGTCCGGGCTCAATCTTGGGCTGATCATGGAAATCCCAGGCTATATGAGCCGCGGCAACTGGACCGCGGGCCTGTTCATCGACAGCCGCGCCTCTGTCTATGCGGTCAAGGCGCTGACAAAGATCTTCACGGGCAAGGCAGGTGGAACCACATCGCTGCTCTCAATCCTCGTCGGCAAATTCCTCGGTGTCGAGCAGGTGCCGATCACCTATGAGACGCGTGACAAAACGCGTATCTTCCAGATACCCAGGATTATCGACGGAGCGGTCACACCCTTCCAAGGCAAGGACCGTGACAAGGATACGGTGATCAGCAATTCGGAATACTGGATCGCGCCCGAGATCATCGTGGCCAGGTCCGACAAGAGCAAGGTGCGGGCTTTTGGCCGCAACTGGAATTTCGCCGGCCGTTCGGCCGAAATCTGCAAGCTGGATTGGCGGGGCCCGTGAGCAAGAACACAACGGCCAGGAAATTGGCAGCACGAAAA
>NZ_RZRA01000893.1:0-2315 GCF_003998945.1 Mesorhizobium sp. M7A.F.Ca.CA.003.01.2.1
CGCCTCCCAACCCCTGCGAGGCGGCAAAGCCGGTCAGGCCGAGCAGTGCGGCATATCTGAGGAGATCGCGGCGCTTGAGAAAGCCGCCCTGATGTTCGTCGACGGCGACATTCCAGATGTCCCCCGACAGATTGCGAACTGCGTCGATATCTCTGCGTCTGGTCATTTTGAAACCCTGCTTTGAAATGAAGATTGAAAATCTATGCGACGGGCTCGCCGTCGAGATGGATGCGGTCGACGGCCTGCGGATAGAAGGCGATGAGGCCCTTGATCTTCGGCATTTCCTCAATGGGATCCCGGTAGCTCCAGGCGATATCAGGGCGCACCGAACCGTCGCTCAGCAGGCCGGACCAGTAAGAGGCGATGCCCTTGTAGGGACATCGCGTCGTGGTGACGGACGCCGTCAGCCGCTCCAGCCGGATGTCTTCCGCGGGCAGATAAAAACGCGTCGGCAGATGCGTCTCGAACAGCAGCACCGGGCGGTGGCTGTCGGCGATCGGCTCGCCGTCGAACCAGATCTGCAAATGGCTCGAGCTTTGCAGAACATCGATGCGTGCATAGGGATCGCGGGCGTGGACGAAGACTTCCTCTTCCTCCTCGAACCACTGGTCGACGGCCTTCCAGGTGAATGCAATGCGGCCGGCCAGCGGCGCCAGGTTTTCATCCGGCGGTGACACGAACGACCACGCCGCGTTGGCGCTGCGCCTGTCGCCGCTGTCGATATCCCAATAGGCGGTCTCGCCACCGACCGGATGCGGCTCGCGATGCAGCGAAGGTTTCAGCACCGATGGGTCGACCGCTGACGGCGGGAAGAAATAGATCGGCAGGAAATGGTTGGAGCGCAGCACCAGCACGTTGCGGCTGTCGGCGATGGTGCGGCCGCCGAATTTGACGCGCACACGCTTGGGGCTGTGCAGGACATTGACGAGCTGCGGCGCGGTCGCTTCGCGTGGCTGCAATCTTGGTGCGACGGTCATGATCGTTCTTCCGGTCAGGACACGGCACGCGCATTGTCGCGCTGCTCGGCGAAGCGGTTGGCGGGCCGCGCCAGGCCGAAACGGTCGCGCAGCGTTCCCGGCCCGTATTCGGTCGGGAAGACGCCGCGCCGCTGCAGCTCCGGCACCACCTGTTCGGCAAAATTCACCCAGTCTTCTGGCAGCAGCGGGAACATCAGGTTGAAGCCGTCAGCGGCACCCGAAACGAACCAGTCCTGCAACTGGTCCGCGATCTGTACCGGCGTGCCGGCAACCGTCGGCACCGAACCGCTGTTGGCGAGCTTGCGCGCGATCTCGCGCAGGCTGAGATTCTGCTTCGCCCACTGCTTGACCCGGTTGAGCGATGTGCGCCCGCCATTGAACGTGCTTTCGTCCGGCAGCGGCGGCAGCGGCCCGTCCGGCGGGAACAGCGACAGGTCCAACCCGCTCCAGCTCGACAGAAGGTCGATGCCGACCTGATCCGGCAGCAAGGTCTGCAGGTATTCTTGCTTTTCCCGGCCTTCCGCTTCGGAGGCGGCGACGATCGGCAGGATGCCGGGCAGGATCTTGAAGCTCTCCGGCCGCCTGCCGTGGCGGGCCAGCCGCTCGTTGATGTCCTGACGGTATTTGATGCCATCCTCCTTGGTGCTGTAGATGGCGAAGTGCGCATCGGCCTGGGCGGTGGCGAAGTTCTTGCCATCTTCGGACGAGCCGGCCTGGACGATTAGCGGATGGCCTTGCGGCGGCCGCGAGACGTTGAGCGGCCCACGCACCTTGAAGTGCTTGCCCTTGTGATCGATAGGATGGACCTTGTCGGGGTCGGCGAAATGGCCTGACGCCTTGTCGATCAGCAGCGCCTCGTCTTCCCAGCTGTCCCACAGCGCCTTGACGATATCGAGGAATTCGGCCGCGCGCTCATAGCGGAAAGCATGTTCGATATTGCCGTCGCGGCCGAAATTGCGCGCCTCCTCATCCATGGCCGAGGTGACGACGTTCCACGACGCCCTGCCCTTGCTGATATGGTCGAGCGAGGCGAACATGCGCGCCACATTGTACGGCTCGCTGTAGGAACTCGACGCCGTGGTGATCAGGCCGATATGCTTGGTCACGCTAGCCAGCGCCGATAGCAGCGTCAGCGGTTCGAGGCGGGCATTGGCGTAATGGGCGACGCCGCTCTTGACTGAATCCCAGATCGACACGTGGTCGGCGACGAAGATGGTGTCGATCCTGGCGCGTTCGGCCGCCTGCACGAGATCGCGGTAGAATTCGAAATCCAGTACCTCCCGCCCCGGCGCCCTCGGGTGGCGCCACGACATCCGATGATCGCCCTGCGGGTTGAAG
>NZ_RZRA01000894.1:0-2314 GCF_003998945.1 Mesorhizobium sp. M7A.F.Ca.CA.003.01.2.1
GCTGGGAGCCGCTCGGCGTACGGCCGGACCTGTCCGCCTTCTCGAAGGCGATCGCCAATGGCTATCCGCTGGCCGCCATCGCAGGCACCGACCGGTTTCGCGAAGCCGCGACCAAGGTCTATGTGACGGGTTCTTTCTGGTACGGCGCCGTCGCAATGGCCGCGGCGATCGCTACCATCAGCACGCTGCGCGATACCGACGCCGTCACCCACATGACACAGGCCGGCGACAGGCTGCGCTCAGGCCTCGATGCTGCAGCGAAGAAGCATGGTCTTTCGCTGCGACAGACAGGTCCGGTGTCGATGCCGATGGTGCTGTTCGACGGCGATGCCGAATTCAAGCTAGCCAACGCATTCTGCTCGGCCGCCTTGCGCGAAGGCGCTTATTTCCATCCCCGGCACAACATGTTCCTGAGTGCTGCGCACACCGCAAAAGATATAGATCTCGCCCTGCAGGCTGCCGATGCGGGCATGGCCGCCGCGGCGCAGGTGGCGTGACCGGCGCCAATGCGGTGGAAAGGAACAAACTGTTCAGCCGGTGGCCGACACCAGTCGGCCGTTCTGCGCAGCGCGGCGCAGTTCCTCCGGCGTGACCGCGCCGTCGTTCAGCCGTTCGAGAACCTTGACCAGCAGGCGGCCGCCTTCGATCATGTCCTGCTGAATGCCCTTGCGCACACCGTTCTCGTCGCGCGCCCGCAGCGCTTCAAGAATGTCGAGATGCCGGTGGCGGCCGTCATAGGTCGGCCGGGCGTGAGGGTACTGGTAGTTCACCAGCGGTCCGTTGCGCAGCCAGATTCCCTCAATGATGGCCAGCAGCTCCGGCATTTGCGCCGCCTGGTAGATGGAGTGATGGAATTCCCAATTGTCGCGGACGGCTTCGAACCAGCGGCCATTGTCCTCGTTCGCAATGAGTTTCTCATGCACCGCCGCCAGACGGTCGATCTCGCGCGGCTCGATGCGCGTCGTTGCCGCGGCACCCGCCATGCCTTCGAGATGCAGCCTGATGCTGCGCAGTTCCAGATACTGAGCCAGCGACAGCTGGGCGACGGTGATCGAACGGCCGGCCTCCATCTCCAGGCCTTTTTCGCGCACCAACTGCATCAGCGCCTCGCGCACCGGCGTCTCAGACACCTGAAGGCTGGCGGCAAGGTCGCGGATCTTGAAGCGATGGCCCGGCCAGAAACGGCCTTCCATCATGGCACGGCGAAGCTCCTCATAGACACGCGTCGTCAGATTGTCGCGCGCGATCGGCGCGATAGAAGCAGTCACATCCGCTCTCCGTTCTTGCAACAGCGCAGGCGTCGCCTGCGTCGCGTGGCTTGTGTATATGATACCACGAATGGCCTGACCACCGACATGAGACAAGCCGCCCCGAAACCGGCAGACATGAGACGGGCCGCATGACCGCGTCGATGCCTTCCTTGCTGTTCGGCGCCATTGCCGACGATCTGACCGGCGGCACCGAGCTGGCGTCGATGCTGGTCGCGCGCGGCATTCCGACGGGATGCACGGTCGGGCTGGACGCGCCGATCCCATCAGGCAATCTTGCCCATGTGATCCTGCTGAAGACCCGCGTCATCGCAGCCAGCGATGCGGTGCGCCAGGTGCTGGAGGCCGCGGACCGGCTGGTCGAAGCTGGCGCGCGGCAGATCTTCTTCAAATATTGCGCCACCTTCGATTCGACGCCCGCGGGCAATATCGGTCCTTGCGCCGAAGCGCTGCTCGAGCGCCTTGGCGGCGGCGTCACACTGTTCGCCCCCGCGCTGTGTGAGACTGGGCGCACCGTCTATCAGGGGCATATGTTCGGCGGTCCCCAGCTGCTTGCTGAGTCGCCCAAGCGCTTCGATCCGCTGACGCCGATGACCGATTCCAATCTGGTTCGCGTGCTGCAGGCGCAGAGCAGGGGCAAGGTCGGGCTGGTGCCCTATCTCGTCGTCGACGCCGGCGCTGGAGCCATCCGGAGCGCTATAGGAGAGCAAAGCAGGCGCGGCGAGACGCTGCTGGTCACCGACACCATCCGCGAGCGCGATCTGGCGGCGATCGCGGAAGCCACCTTCGACCTGCCGCTGATGACCGGCAATTCCTCAGTCGCCGCGCATCTGCCACCGGCCTGGCTCACGCATGGGCTGCTGGATTCAGGCGATCTCGTTGCCGCCAGCCTGCCGGCCGTCGAAGGGCCGGCAGCGGTGCTGGCCGGCAGCGTCGCCGACCGCACCATCGAACAGCTCGAGCGTTTTGCGCAAAACAATCCACTGCTGACGATTGACCTTGCCAGCGCCTTTGCCGGCGCCGATGTCATGGCCGAAGCGCGTACC
>NZ_RZRA01000895.1:0-2314 GCF_003998945.1 Mesorhizobium sp. M7A.F.Ca.CA.003.01.2.1
CGCAGCAGCACGGCGAGATCGTTGGCGCTCTGGGCGGTGAAATTGCCGGAGATCTGGCCGGTGCCGCCGAGGATCGGCTCGCGGATCTGCGGCGCCGAAATCACCTGGTTGTCGAGGATGATGGCGAACAGCTTGCCGACATTTTGCGCCGTGGCCTGGCCGAAGCGCGCCGCCCCCTTCGAATCGAAGCGGAACGACACCACCGGCTCGTTGTTCTGCGAATTGTAGGTCGCCTGCGCATCGACGAGGTTTTCGCCCGAGACGATGACGCGGTTCTCGATCAGATACGGAACCGGCGGATCGTCCTGCGAATACAGCACCGACGAGCCGGCAGGCGGACGGCCGTTGAGCGCGTCCTGCACCGGCATCGACTGGTCGACCATCTGGAAGGTCAGCTTGGCGGTCTGGCCGAGGATTTCCTTCAGCCTTTGCGGGTCCTGAAGACCCGGCACCTGGACAAGGATACGGTCGTCGCCCTGCCGCTGCACGATGGGTTCGGTCGTGCCGAGTTCGTTGACGCGGCGTTCGACCACCTCGATCGACTGCGTCAGCGCGGTCGACGTGCGGTATTTGATGCCGGCATCGGTGACGTTGAACTTGAGCAGGCCGGGCTCGGAATCGTCGAGCGTCATTTCCTGCAGGGAACCGCCGGTGAACAGGCCGGCGGCGACCGGATCGGTCAGCGTCTTCAGCGCCGTCTTGGCGGCATCGATCTGGGCGGGATCGGTAATGCGAACCTGCAGGGTCCGCCCCGTGCCGGCAAGGCCGGTATAGCCAATCTTGGCGTCGCGCAGCAGCGTGCGGATTTCGTCGCGCGTCGTCTCCAGCCGGTCCTTGATCAGATCGTTCTGGTTCATTTCCAGCAAGATGTGCGAACCACCCTGCAGGTCGAGGCCGAGCGTCATCTGCCGCTTCGGCACCCAGTTGGGCAGTTGCGCCAGCGTGCTGGCGGAGAACAGGTTGGGCGCGGCGAGGATCACCGTGATGGCCACGGCCACCCAGATCAGGATCATCTTGAAGCGCGAGAAATACAACATATGGCGTCGTCCGTCAGAGCGTGTCCGCGGATCGCTCCGCCTAAAATTGGATTATTTCTTGGCGTTCTGGTTGGCCACCGGCTCGCCCTTGACGCGCACATCGGCGATCGTCGAGCGCAGCGCCGTCACCTTCAAGCCATTGCCGAGGTCGACCTCGAGCTCGTTGTCGTCGATCACCTTGGTCACCTTGCCGACGAAGCCGCCGCCGGTGACGACCGTGTCGCCGCGACGGACCGCGGCCAGCATCTCGCCACGCTTCTTCAGCTGCGTGCGCTGCGGCCGGATGATCAGAAAATACATGATCACGAAAATCAGGACAAACGGCAAAATGCTGATGAACATGTCGGGAGAAGCGCCGACGCCTTGGGCGTATGCCGGTGTCACGAACATCGAGGTACTCCTGAATTTTGAAAACAGCCGCCAATCTGGCGGCCCCTTGAAATTTGGCCGGAATATAGTCGGTAAAGTTGTCAATGCAACTGCGCGGCCGGCCAAATCGGCTGCTTTTCCGGCCTGTTGAGCCGTGTTAGAGCAGGATCGCAAAAAGCACGAGCCGGTTTCCGCAAAAAATTATGCTCGAACAAAAGGTTGCAACCGGTTTTGTATCAGGCGAAATCGGGCAGCTTCACGCCCCAAGACATCAAAAACGCGAAAACAAAAGACAGACATGACCGACAGCAGCATTGAGGCCCTGAACCAGAAACTCGACCGGCTGATCGAAGCGGTGAGCCGCCTTGCCCCGCCGCCGGTGCCCCAAACCGACCTCCGCGAGGCTGATTGCTTCGTTTGGCAGGCCGATCCGGGCTATCTGGAACCGGTGCACAGGGTTAACCGCGTCGACATCGGACTGATCCGTGGCGTCGACCGCGTCCGCGACATCCTTGTCGACAACACCGAACGCTTCGCTGCCGGCTACCCGGCCAACAATGTGTTGTTGTGGGGCGCGCGCGGCATGGGCAAATCGTCGCTGGTCAAGGCCGTGCATGCGGAGATCAACGCCAAGGCCAGGTCCGACCTGCCGTTGAAGCTGATCGAGATCCACCGCGAGGACATCGACACGCTGCCGAAGCTGATGGGTCTGCTGAAGGCGGCGCCCTTCCGCTTCATCCTGTTTTGCGACGACCTCTCCTTCGACCATGACGACACCTCCTACAAATCGCTCAAGGCAGCGCTCGAAGGCGGCGTCGAGGGCCGTCCAGCCAATGTCATCTTCTACGCCACCTCGAACCGCCGCCATCTTTTGCCGCGCGACATGATCGACAATGAACGCTCGACCG
>NZ_RZRA01000896.1:0-2314 GCF_003998945.1 Mesorhizobium sp. M7A.F.Ca.CA.003.01.2.1
GCTGCGGGCGACGCTGGCGGCCGCGAAGGACCATATGCCGGCCGGTATCCCGCTGGTTCTGTGTGCCAAGGGCATCGAAAGCGAGACTGGCGCGTTGCTATCGGCGATTGTCGAAGAAATCCTGCCGCTCAATCCGGTTGCCGTTTTGTCGGGCCCGAGCTTCGCCACCGACGTCGCCCGCGGCCTGCCGACGGCCGTTGTGGTCGCCGCCCGCGACGAGGCATTGGCCGCCGATCTCGCCGCCCGCTTTTCCGCCGAAAATCTGCGCTGCTATTCGAACGACGACCTGATCGGCGTCGAGATCGGCGGCGCCTTGAAGAACGTCTTTGCCATTGCCGCAGGTGCCGTCACTGGGGCGGGTCTCGGCGCCAGCGCCCAGGCCGCCATGGTGACGCGCGGCTTTGTCGAATTGCGCCGCATCGGCGCTGCCTTCGGCGCCAGGCCCGAAACGCTGATGGGGCTTTCCGGCCTTGGCGACCTGCTGCTGACCTGCTCGTCCACCCAGTCGCGCAATTTCGCCTATGGGTTGGCGCTCGGGCAAGGCAAGCCACTTGCCGGATTGCCGCTGGCAGAAGGCGTGCCGACGGCGGCGATCGCAGCCCGCATTGCGACCGAGCGCAACATCGACGCGCCGATCATTGCCGCCGTCGCCGCCATACTGGATGGCACCATCACCGTCCGGCAGGCCGTGACGGCGTTGATGACCCGGCCGCTGAAGACCGAAACCAACGATTGATCCCCACGACTTTGAACGATCAGGAGAAAAAATGCTGTTTGCTGTGATTTGCAAGGACAAGCCCGGAAGCCTGCAGGTGCGCCTCGACACGCGGCCCGAGCATGTTGCCTTTCTCGAGGGGTTGAACGGCGACAAGAAGCTGGCATTCGCCGGTCCGTTCCTTGACACTGAAGGCAGGTCCAATGGCAGCCTCGTGGTCGTCGAAGCGCCCGACCTGGCAGGGGCGCAGGCTCTGTCGGCCGCCGACCCCTACGCCAAGGCCGGGCTGTTCGAAAGCGTCGAAATCCGCCCGTGGAACTGGACGTTCAACAAGCCGGCGGCTAGTTAATCCCGGTCGCCAGCGCGACTCCAAGGAGGAGAAAGACATGAACTACTGGCTGTTCAAATCCGAGCCATTCAAGTTCTCCTTCGAGATGCTGAAGGCCAAGGGCAAGGCCGGCACGCAATGGGACGGCGTGCGCAACTACGCGGCGCGCAACAACATGAAGGCGATGCAGATCGGCGATCTCGGCTTCTTCTACCACTCCAACGAGGGGCTGAACATCGTCGGCATCGCTGAAGTCTGCGCGCTTGCCCATCCCGACACCACGTCGGACGATCCGCGCTGGGAATGCGTCGACATCCGCGCCGTAAGGGATGTACCGAACCCGCCGACGCTGGAACAGGTGAAGGCCAATCCGAGGCTTGCCGACATGGCGCTGGTGCGGCTCGGACGGCTTTCCGTGCAGCCGGTGACGCCGGCCGAATGGAAGGAAGTCTGCCGCATGGGCGGCTTGACGCCGGTTCCGTGACGGCGCTCACGCCCAACAGCGCCAAACAGTTCATTCTCGACAACACGGCGCTGATGGCGCCGCCGCACGTGCCGGAGATCCTGCTTCATCTTGCCGACGAAGCGCATGATCTGTGGCAGCGGACCGAGGAAGAGCTGGTCGAAATCGGCCTGCCGCCGCCCTTCTGGGCCTTTGCCTGGGCCGGCGGCCAGGGCCTTGCCCGCTATGTCCTGGACAATTCCGGCACGGTGCGTGGCAAGCACGTGCTCGACTTTGCTTCCGGCTCCGGCCTTGTCGCCATCGCCGCCGCCAAGGCCGGTGCCGCCAAGGTGATCGCCTCCGACATCGACCCGTTCTGCGCCACCGCGATCCGGCTCAACAGCGAGATCAACGGTATCGGGACCGAATTCCTCGGCACGGATTGCATCGGCACCGATGCAGGTTGGGACGTGGTCCTGGCCGGTGATGTTTTCTATGACAAATCTTTCGCTGACCGGCTGGTGCCATGGTTCGCAACGCTGAAGGCGCGCGGCGCCGAAATCCTTGTCGGCGATCCCGGCCGGTCGTATCTGCCGAAGACAGGGCTGGAGCCGCTTGCGGTCTATGAAGTGGCCGTCACGCGGGCGCTGGAGGATGCGCTGGTCAAGCGCACGACCGTCTGGCGGTTCGCTTGACGCGATCGCCGAACAGGCGTTCCATCATATCCAAATCAGAGGGGGGAGCTCATGGATTTTTCAGCAGTGAACTGGCTGGCGGTGGTCGCTGCCGCAATCGTGGCGTGGCTGTTCGGCGCCGCCTGGTACATGAG
>NZ_RZRA01000897.1:0-2313 GCF_003998945.1 Mesorhizobium sp. M7A.F.Ca.CA.003.01.2.1
TTCCGGCCGGTCCCCGCCCGGAACGAGCGGCGCCGGAAGTCAGCTTCATCATCTGCACGCGCAACCGCGTCGCCGTGCTCGATGCCTGCATCAAGTCGGTGCAAGCCGCATGCCGCGCACATGCCGGCTTCGCCGCCGAACTCGTGGTCGTCGACAACGGTTCGAGCGACCGCACGGCCGAACGCCTGGCCAGCATCGCGGCTGCGTCGGACATTCCGTTCACGCCCGTTTGCGAGCCGCGCCCCGGATTGGCGGCTGCGCGCAACGCCGGGCTGAGGCGCGCGCGCGGCCGTGTGCTGGTCTTCGTCGACGACGACTGCGCGCTCCATCGCGACTATCTGCGCGATCTGGAGCGACACTATGCGTCCGGGGAACAATGGCTCATCCGGGGCGGCCGTGTCGAGCTTGGCGATGCCAGGGATTTGCCGTTCACCATCAAGCGGTCGTGGGCGCGCGAGCGGCTGACGCCAGATGTTCATCCCGGCGGTTTCGTGCTGGGCTGCAACATGACGATGCACCGCGATGTAGCGGCCCGCATCGGCTATTTCGACGAACGCTTCGGCGCCGGCGGACCATTGCGGTCGGCCGAGGATACCGATTACCTCGTGCGCGCGATGCTGCTCGGCATCGCGGTCGAGTATGTGCCTGACATGACGATTTTCCACCATCACGGCCGGCGGGATCGCAAAGCCATCGAAAAGCTGCATCGCGACTACAGCCTGGGCAATGGCGGGCTCTGCCTGAAGCATGTTCGCCACGCGCCCTGGCTGCTTCGCCATTTCTACTGGGCCGCAAGAGGGGCTTTCAGGGAATTGGCGGGAGGACCCGCCTTCGATCGTGAACTCAACCTGCCGCACTGGCCGATCGTCGCCATGAATTTGCTCGGCGCGGCCAGGTTCGCGGTTCTCCTGCTGGTCAGACGGCCGCGGGCCGAACCGGTGCGGCAAGATCAACAAGCCAATGCCCAGGCGAGGTGAAACGCTGTAATGCCAATGCTGCCGCCAAACCTGCCGATGCTGTTCCGGGCGTTCGGAAAGCGGCAACTGCGCCTGCTTCCGGCGGTGGTGATTCTCGGCCTGGTCAGCGCCGTCCTCGAAGGGTTCGGCATCGGCCTGATCATCCCGTTGCTGGGCATCATCATGGGACACGGGGATGCCGCCGGAATGGCAGGCTTCTCCGCCGTCCTCCAGCACGTCGGATCGGGCTTGAGCGAGCGCGACCGGCTGATCGTCATTTCGGCCGCCATCCTCGGCTCGATCATCCTGAAGAACGTCTTCGCCTTCGCCAACACGCTGCTGACGACCTTCATCTCCGGCAAGGCAAGCCATTCCATCCGCAGCGCCCTGTCGGAGCAGCTGTTGCGGGTCGGCTACCCGTTCTTCCTGCGGCAGAGCCCCGGACGCCTGCTCAACATCATCTCCAACGAATCCTGGCGGGCTTCCGATGCGATCCAGATCATGCTGTCGGCCATCGTCAGCGCATCGGCCGCCATCATCCTCCTGGCTTTCCTGCTGCTGCTTTCGTGGCGCATGACGCTTTTGGTCACGCTCGGACTGGCGCTCGTCCAGATCGCGCACGCCATGCTCTCAGCCAATCTGAAGGAGCCAAGCCGCAGCGTCGCCTCGCGCAACGGCCACCTCGCCTCGCAGATGCTTCACCTTGTGCATGCCGGACGGCTGATCCGCATCTTCGGACAGGAGAACCGGGAAAAGGCGATGTTCGACACGGCGTCGGATGCGGTTCGCCGCGCCTCCTTCGCGCTGCTCGTGCGCCAGGGAGCGCTGCCGCCGCTGACGGAGGTTCTCCACGCCATGCTGTTCCTGGCGGTGGTGATCGGCGCCTGGCTGGCGCAGGTGAGTTTCCCGCTGATCATTGCCTTCGTCATCCTGCTCTACAGGCTGCAGCCGCATATGCGGGCCCTGCAGGGGTCGTGGAGCCAGCTGCAAGGCCTGAGCGGATCGCTTGAGGAGGTGACTTGGCTGCTGGATCCCACAGGCAAGCCGCAACCGCCGCAAGGGGACGGGCCATTCCACGGCCTGCGCCAGGGCATCAAGTTCGACGATGTGACATTCACCTACTCCGGCACGGACCGGCGCGAGGTGGTGCTGCACGCGGCGACATTCGAGATCCGCGGTGGCCGCTCGACGGCGCTGATCGGCCGCTCGGGCGCCGGCAAGACGACGATCGTCAATCTCCTGTGCCGCTTCGTCGAACCGGACACCGGCAACATCCTCGTCGATGGATCGCCGCTCGACCGGATCGATGCCAGCCAGTGGCGCCGGCACATCGCCCTGGCCAGCCAGGAACTGGAAC
>NZ_RZRA01000898.1:0-2299 GCF_003998945.1 Mesorhizobium sp. M7A.F.Ca.CA.003.01.2.1
GACTGGAAGCGATCGTGCCGCCCGATGCCGCTCGCATGAAGTCGCTCGCCGAGCGGCTCAAACTCTCGACCGCCGAAGCGGATCGCCTGCGCCAATGGGCGCTCGCCACCGCCGTCGAGCCGAAGACGACCGAGGGCGAACTGGCAAAAAGGCTCTATCGCGGCGACCGGCAGGGGTTTGTCGACCGTCTGCGGCTGTCGCTTGCGGCAGCCAGGATGCGCGCCGTCGAGGACAATGAGGCGCTGCTCGAAGCCGGTGGCTTTTCGCGCCTGCTTGGCTTCGCCACCAAATGGGAAAAGCCGTTGTTTCCGCTGAAAGGTGCCGATCTGACGGCGCTCGGCGCAACTCCAGGCCCGAAACTCGGCGAAATCCTCAGGAATCTCGAAGCGGAATGGGTCGAAGCCGGGTTTGCCCCTGATCGCGACGCGCTCCTCAAGCGCGCCGCCGAAGCCTTGCAGGCCGGGTAGATCAGGCCGCGTCGCGGGTCTTTTCGATGCGCGAACGGATCGCCTCGATCATCGTCTCGCGGATGACCGTCTCACCATGTGTCTCGCGCATGTGCTCGACGGCACGGCGCATGACCTCGGCTTCCTCGTCGGCACGTGTGTGCCAGTCACAGCCGGGCACGAGCGACCCGCAGTGAAATTCCTTCATGAGATTTCTCCTTTTCTCCGTGGAGCCTGGTCGAGGCTCCGGCACTTTTTTGGCCCATGTCCGGTTCCAGGGTTGAAACCGCGGACCGCGAACGGGTGAGAAGCATAACACAGATGGGGTGGTATTGGTTGCCGTCAACGGCAAAAGGGCGGAGCAGCATCGCTCCGCCCTCGTCTCGTCCCGTTTTGGCGGGCAGGCCTTCACTTGGCGATCTTGACAGCCTCGGCAATCTTTTTCTTGCCGCTCATGTCCCATGAGACACGGACCTTTTCACCGACCTGCAGGCCAGGATCCTTGAAGGTCTTGGGAAGCGTAAAAGACGATCCATCGTCGAGGACCAGGCTCATGGCCGTCGTGTCAAAGGTCTTGATCGTCCCGGTGGTGTGCTTGACGGCGGCGAACGCCACCGAACCGGAAGCGAGAAGGGCAGCGGCGGCCGCCGAAACAATGATCTTGCGCATTGCGAAGTACTCCTGGAAAGGCGGGTATCTTTTTGACGAAGATGTCCCGCGTCGTCTTGGGCCGTCCGGTCGCGTCGGGTCGCGGCTCGCTTTGTCTTGACGCAATTCCGGTCGGAAAGCCGTTTCGCACTTTCCTGAAATTGCGCGCAGGCGAACCGCCGGCGCTTCCCGACCCCGCGCCACAAATAGACCAGTCTTTTCAAGAGCCTATTAGACGAAAAAGAAATTTTTCGCCGCACCGTGTGCCACATTCCATGCCCAATTCGAGCGAATGGGACATCAATGCGGCTCACGCCGGGCTCACCATTTTGTTACGGCCAGCGGACCTCGGGCGGCAGGCTGGAGAGGATGGCGGCGACATTGCCGCCGGTCTTCAGTCCGAATATGGTGCCGCGATCGTGAAGCAGATTGAATTCGACGTAGCGGCCGCGGCGGATGAGCTGTTCGTCACGGTCGCCATCGGTCCAGTTCTCGTTGAAGTTGGCGCGCACAAGGTGGCCGTAGACGACGAGAAAAGCGCGGCCGACATCCTGGACGAAGTTGAAATCGGCATTCCAGCCGCCCTTGTCCTCACCCGAATGCAGCCAGTCGAAGAAGATGCCACCGGTGCCGCGCGGCTCGTTGCGGTGCGACAGATAGAAGTACTCGTCGCACCAGGCCTTGAATTTTGGGTAATCGGCCACCGCGACATTCTTCTCGCAAGCGAATTGCATGGCGCGGTGGAAGGCGACCGTGTCGGGGTCGTCCTGGGTGCGGCGGCGATCGAGCACCGGTGTCAGATCGGCACCGCCGCCGAACCATTGGCTGGATGTGACCACCATGCGCGTGTTCATGTGCACGGCCGGAACGTTGGGATTCCATGGGTGCGCGATCAGCGAAATGCCGGATGCCCAGAAGCGCGGGTCTTCCTCGGCACCGGGCATCTGCTTCCTGAATTCGGGTGAGAACTCGCCATGGACGGTCGATGTGTGGACGCCGACCTTTTCGAAGACGCGACCGTGCATCATCGACATGGTGCCGCCGCCGCCGCGCCCCTCGTCACGTTCCCATGGCGTCTTTTCGAAGCGGCCGGGCGACCACGAGGCCAGCGGCCCGCCAAGATCCTGCTCGATCTGCTCGAAGGTGGCGCAGATGCGTTCGCGCAGCGCCTCGAACCAGAGGCGCGCCTTCATCTTCTTCTGTTC
>NZ_RZRA01000899.1:0-2298 GCF_003998945.1 Mesorhizobium sp. M7A.F.Ca.CA.003.01.2.1
GATCCGGGCGGTGGCCGACAACCGGGCCGATCTTGGACTTGACGGCAAATCGCGGGTGCTGGTGATCAACACCGAAGGCGCCACCGACCCGCATCGCTACGCCGAACTGGTTGGCATGAACCCGGCCGATGTGCTGGAAGGCAAGATGACAGCCGAGGCAACGGCATGATCGCCATCGATGCGCAGCGCCTGCTCGGCCGCATCCGCGAACTCGGCGCTGTTGGCCGGGATGTCGAGGGCAGGCTGACCCGGCTGGCCGCCTCAGACACCGACAGGCAGGGCCGCGACCTCTTCGTCGGCTGGCTTCGGCAGGCCGGGCTCGATGTCGCCATCGACCGGGTCGGCAACATTTTCGGCATCTGGCAAAGCCCGGAAAACACCGGGCAAGCGCCGCTGCTCATCGGCTCGCACATCGACACCGTCATCGATGCCGGCATTTATGACGGCTGCTACGGGGTGCTTGCCGGGCTGGAAGTGATCGAGACGCTCAAGGCGACAGGCTTTTCGCCGTCGCGCCCGGTCGCGGTCGCCGCTTTCACCAATGAGGAGGGCGTACGCTACACACCCGACATGATGGGCTCGCTGGTCCACGCCGGCGGCATCGATGCCGAAACGGTGCTGGCGGCCGTCGGCACCGACGGCAGCGTGCTCGGGCAGGAGCTTGCCCGCATCGGCTATGCCGGCGACCGGGAACCCGGCTTCCTCACGCCGCACGCCTATCTCGAACTGCATATTGAGCAAGGGCCGGTGCTGGAGCGCGAAGGCTTGCCGGTCGGCGCGGTGGAGAATCTGCAAGGCATCTCCTGGCAGCGCATCACAATCGACGGCGTCGCCAACCATGCCGGCACCACGCCGATGTCGATGCGCAACGATGCCGGCCACGCCGCCGCCCGGGTCATCACCTTCCTGCTCGACCGGACCAAAGCCTCGAACGCGCCGACCGTCGCCACCGTCGGCACGATCCGCTTCGAGCCGAATGCCATCAATGTCATCCCTTCGCGCGCGGTCTTCACCGTCGATCTGCGCGATCCCGACGAACAGCGCCTGCAGGCGGCGGAAGCGGCGCTTGCCGCCTATCTCGAGCAGCTTGCCGCCGCTGAGAACGTGACGGTTTCGGTCGAGCAACTGGCCCGCTTCGAACCGGTGATCTTCGACCTGCGCATCGTCGAACAAATCGAGGCCGCCGCGAAACGCCGTGGCCTCGGGGTCAGGCGCATGACATCAGGCGCCGGCCACGACGCGCAGATGCTGGCGTGTATCGCGCCTGCGGCGATGATCTTCGTGCCGAGCGTTGGCGGCATCAGTCACAGTCCTCGCGAACACACCGATGACGCCGAGCTTGTTGCCGGCGCCAACATCCTGCTTGATGTGGCCGCGCAACTGGCAAAGTAGGTCAGAAGGGGCAGAAGCAGAAGGGGCAGAAGAATGTCTGAACTCGATCGCGACGCGCTGAAGCAGGAGATGATTTTCTGGCGGCGCGATCTGCATGCACACCCGGAATTCGGCTTCGAGGAGAAGCGCACCGCCGCCTTCGTCGCCGCCAAACTGCGCGAATTTGGGTTGGACGATGTCACCGAAGGCGTCGGCGGCACCGGTGTCGTCGGCACGCTGAAGCGCGGCAGCGGCAACCGGGCGATTGCGCTGAGGGCCGACATGGATGCGCTGCGCATATCAGAACAATCGGACGCATCTTACCGGTCCGGCAATCCCGGCATCATGCATGCCTGCGGCCATGACGGCCACACCACCATGCTGCTCGGCGCGGCAAAGCTGCTGGCCGGTGAGGGCGGTTTCGACGGCACCGTGCGCTTCGTCTTCCAGCCGGCCGAGGAATGGGGCAGGGGCGCACTCGCCATGCTCGAAGATGGGCTGATGCAGCGCTTTCCCTTCGACGAGATCTTTGGCCTGCACAACATGCCCGGCCTGCCGATCGGGCATTTCGAGACCCGTGCCGGACCCATAATGTCGGCCGAGGACAACTTCGAGATCGTGCTCAAGGGGCTCGGCGGCCATGCCGCGCGGCCGCATGCGGGCAACGAGACGCTGGTCGCGGCCTGCGCGCTGGTCACCAATCTGCAGACCATCGTCTCGCGCCGACTGAGTCCGGCCGACATATCCGTGGTTTCGGTGACCGAGCTGATCACCGACGGCACCCGCAACGCTCTGCCCGGTCTTGCCCGCATCCTCGGCGATGCGCGCAGCTTCCGTCCCGAGGTCAGCGCCGAGATCGAGCGGCAGATGCGCATTCTCGCCGAGGGCATCGCTGCCGCCTATAATGTCACCGCCGAGGTCAAGTAC
>NZ_RZRA01000089.1:0-9233 GCF_003998945.1 Mesorhizobium sp. M7A.F.Ca.CA.003.01.2.1
ACCAGCGCCTGCGTCTCGATGTGCAGCCAACCGCCTTCGGTGGTGTAAAGCGGACAACGATCCTTGGCGCCGCCGGCCAGTTTCCACAAAGGCAGGTTTTGCTTCTTGGCCCGCAGATCCCAGAGTGCTGTATCGATGGCGGCGATCGCGATGGCGGTGATGGCACCGATGGTCGTGGCATGGGTGGCGAATTCGAGATCGTGCCAGATCGCCTCGATCATGTCGGGATCGCGGCCGATCAGGCGCGGCACCAGATGGTCCGAGAGCAGCCGCATCACCGACGAACCGCCGGTGCCGATCGTGTAGCTGTAACCGGTGCCGACCGCACCGTCGGAATCGGTGATCGTGACGATCGGCGTTTCCTGACTGACGAAGCTCTGGA
Source organism: Mesorhizobium sp. M7A.F.Ca.CA.003.01.2.1 (assembly GCF_003998945.1). Classification (NCBI taxonomy): domain Bacteria; kingdom Pseudomonadati; phylum Pseudomonadota; class Alphaproteobacteria; order Hyphomicrobiales; family Phyllobacteriaceae; genus Mesorhizobium; species Mesorhizobium sp. M7A.F.Ca.CA.003.01.2.1. The sequence continues at coordinate 383 of NZ_RZRA01000089.1, forward strand.
TCGCGTCGGTGCGCTTGACCTTGGGCACAAGGTCCACCATGCAAAGGTCGACTTTCTCGATTCTGGCCATGCCGATCAGCTCCGCAGTGTCTTTCCGGTCTCAGTGGCAAACAGATGCGCCTGCGACATGTCGAGGCTCATGGCGACCCGCTCGCCCGGCCGCAGTGGCCTCGGGTTCAGCATGCGCGACACCCAGTCCGTGCCGTTGAATTCAACGAACACCAGCGTCTCGTTGCCGAGCGGTTCGGTGACCGTGATCGGCAGCTCGATCTGGTGGACATCGGCCGCGCCACCGGAACTGATGCCATGGCCGGTCGGGTAGATGTCGTCCGGCCGCAGCCCGAACACCACCTTGTCGCCGGTCGTGACATTGGCCTTGAACTGAGCGGGCAGCGGCAGCCTTTCGCCGCTGGCGAAAACCATCTGGCCGTCATCGATCGTCGCCTCGTGCAGATTCATCGGCGGTGAGCCAATGAAGCCGGCGACGAAGCGCGTCGCGGGCCGCCGGAACACCTCGTCGGGCGTGCCGACCTGTTCGATATGACCGTCGCGCATGATGACGATGCGATCGGCAAGCGTCATCGCCTCGACCTGGTCGTGGGTGACGTAGATCACTGTCGACTGCACCTTGGCATGCAGCTTCTTGATCTCGGTGCGCATCTGCGTGCGCAATTTGGCGTCGAGATTGGAAAGCGGTTCGTCGAACAGAAACACATCGGGGTCGCGCACGATGGCGCGGCCCATCGCGACGCGCTGGCGCTGACCGCCGGACAGTTGCGACGGGCGGCGGTCGAGCAACGTGTCGAGGCCGAGGATGGCCGAGGCCTCGGCGACGCGGCGGTCCATGTCTTCTTTGGCGGCGCCGGCGATCTTCAGGGAGAAGCCGAGATTCTCGCGCACCGTCATGTGCGGATAGAGCGCATAGGATTGGAACACCATCGAGATGTTGCGCGAGCGTGGCGGCAAATCGTTGACGATGCGTCCGCCGATCTCGATCGAGCCGGCGCTGATTTCCTCCAGCCCGGCGATCATGCGCAGCGTCGTCGACTTGCCGCAGCCGGACGGGCCGACCAGCGCAATGAACTCGCGGTCGGCAATGTCGAGATCGATGCCGTGCACGATCCCAATAGTGCCGTAGCGCTTGGTCAGCTTGGTGAGGGTAACGGTTGCCATGGGATCAGCCTTTCACCGCGCCGGAGGTCAGGCCGCCGACAAGGTGTTTCTGGACTATGTAGGTGAGGGTGAGCGCCGGGATGATCATCACCACGGCCAGCGCGCACATGCCGCGCCAATCGATGGTGAACTCGGCCGTGTAGTCGAGCAGGCCGACCGGCAGCGTCTTGGCGCTCACCGAGCGGGTCAGCTGCGAGGCCAGCGCGAACTCGTTCCAGCAGGTCAGGAAGGCGAAGATCGCGGCCGACGCAATGCCCGGTCCGGCGAGCGGAAACTCGACCTGCCAGAACGCCTGCCAGCGGGTGCAGCCATCGATCTGCGCTGCTTCCGCGAGGTCCTTGGGCACCTGGCGGAAGAAGCCGTCGATCAGCCAGATGGTGAACGGCACGTTGAGCGCGACATAGGCGAGGATCAGCCCGAAATGGGTGTCGATGATGCCGAGCCGCACATAGAGGAAGAACAGCGGCAGCGAGAGCGCGATGCCCGGCACGGTGCGCGTCAGCATCAGGCCGAGGAAGACGCTCGATTTACCGCGAAAACGATAGCGGGCGAACGCATAGCCGCCTGCCATGCCGATGGCCACCGCAATCACCGTCGAGGTCACCGAGATGATCAGCGAGTTGCGGAAATATTCAATCACCGGGATGCCGCCCTTGCCGATGCCTGAGAACATCGCGACATAGGCGTCGAACGAAATCTCCTGTGGGATCCACACCGGTGGCTTTGCCATGATCTCGACCGTCGGCCGCAGCGACGACAGCACGATCCACAGGCCCGGCAGGCAGATGGTCAGCATCGCCAGGAACAGGCCGATGCGATAGATGATGCCGAGCAGCCGGCGCTTCAGGCGGGCGGAAGAATTCTCGTCCATCTTCACCACTCCGCACCGATCTGCGTGCGCGCCGCGGCGAGCTTGTTGAAGAAGTAGACGGTGAAGGCGATCGACAGCAGGATCGAAAAATAGGCCATGGCGTTGGCCATGCCCATGCGCCCGTCGCTGTAGGCGGTGCGGGCCACCAAGGTCCATAGCAGTTCGGTGCGGCCAGCCGGTCCGCCATCGGTCATGATCTTGACGATGTCATAGGCGCGCGCCACGTCGAGCGAACGGATGGTCATGGCGATGTAGGCGAAGGGCATGACGAATGGCCACGTCACATAGCGGAATGTCTGCCACGGCGTGCAGCCGTCGACCCGCGCCGCCTCGATCGGCTCCTTGGGCATGGCGAGCAGGCCGGCGAGGATCAGGATGGCGAAGATCGCCGTCGACGACCAGATCTCGGCGATCGAGATGGCGATGAAGGCGAGATGGCCCTCGATCAGCCACGGTATGGCGTCTCGCGTGATGCCGAGCGACTGCAGCGCATTGTTCACCAGGCCGATATTGTCGTTGAACATGAACTTGAATTGGAAGCCGACCAGGATCGGCGAGAACATCATCGGAAACATCATCAGCGTGCGCAGGATGCGCTGGCCGCGCGTCGCCTTCTCGACCAGCATGGCGAGGCCGAGCCCGAGCAGCATTTCGAGATTGAGCGCGATGGTCAGCAGCAGAACCGTGCGGCCGAAGGCCCACCAGAAGTCGGTGTTGGACAGGATCGAAAGATAGTTCCGGATGCCGATGAAGACGTAGAACGTTTCGGGCCGCGTCAGGCGGAACGGGGTGAAGCTCGAATAGAGCGACAGAAGCAGCGGCACCACCACCACCGCCGCCAGCACGATCATGGCCGGAAGCAGCAGCAGGAATGGCGCGGATGGCTTGAAGCCCTTCATCAGAATCCTTGAGTGTTTGTATTTGGACGGCGGTGCGTTGGCTGGGCGCGAAGGGTTAGCGTAAACCGCTGGCATCCCGCGCAACGCGATCGCCTCCCCCATTGCTGATGGGGGAGGCAGCCCTGGGAGCCGTTGCTAGAGCTTGCCGGCGTCCTGGAGGATTTGTGTCGCCTTGGCGGCGGCTTCATCCAGTGCCTGCTTCGAGGTCTTGTCGCCGAGGATCGCCGCCTGCAGCTCGGGATAGACGGCGTTCGAGATCTCGATCCATTCAGGCGTCTGCGGCACGGCGAAGGCGTGCTTGGCCTCTTCCTGGAAAGCGGTAAGAACCTCCTTCTTGTAAGGATCGTTTTCGGCCTGCTTCAGGTCCCAGTCCCAGACCGCGGTGCGGGTCGGCAGCGGACCGGCGGCGGCCTCGAGCTTCTGGCTGTCCTCGTTGGTCAGCCACCAAACCAGGGAAGCCGCGGCCTCCTTGTTCGGGCAGTTCTCGGTCACCGAGAAGCCATGGAAGCCGGACCAGCCGGTGCGCTTGCCGGACGAACCCTTCGGCGCGACTTTGACGCCGACATTGCCGGCGACCTTCGACGACTTCGGATCGTTGAAGAAGCCGGCCCAGCCCGGCCAATCCAGGTTGATGGCGACAGTGCCGGACGCAAAGCCTTGGCCGAGATCGTCCCAGAGATAGTTGGTGGTGCCGGCCGGCACGGCCTTGGCCTTGTAGAGGTTGACGAACCAGTCGAGCGCCCGGATGCCGGCCTCGGAGTTGAAGACCGGCTTGCCGTCCTTGTCGAGATATTCGCCGCCCTCGGCGACGACCATCTCGTAGAAGCGGCCGTTGATCGCCTCTTCCTTGCCGGCGAACTGGGTGCCGTAGAAATTGGGCGGGTTGGCGAAGAACTCGGCCTGGTCGGTGACTTCCTTCCAGGTGTCCGGCGGCACCAGATCATAGCCGTATTTCGCCTTGAACTTGGTCTTGTTGTCGGCGTTCTCGTACAGGCTCTTCTGGTAGTAGAGCGCCGAAACGTCGAACTGCGCGCGCGGCAGCATCTCCAGCTTGCCGTCGATGGTAGCCGACTTGATGGTCGACGGCACGAAGGCGTCGATCTCTTCCTTCGGCAGCAACTTGCTGAGGTCGGTGTAGAGGCCGGTATATTGCGGCGCGAAGGAGGAATGGTTCCAGCCGACGCACCAGTTGGTGCTGCCCGAGGCGATGTCGGACTTGAGCTCCTTGTCGATATCGAAGCCGTTCTTCTTGGTCAGGATGTTGACCTTGGCGCCAGTCGCCTTCTCCCATTCCGGGATCCGTTCGTAGAGCTTTTCATATTGCTGGCCGCCGATCAGCTTCACGTCGACGGTCACGCCTTCGAACTTGCCGGGCAGGTCGCCGGCAAGGGCTGCGCCTGCACCAAATGCAAGCAACAATGCACCGGCGGAGACGCCGGAAAGCAGTCTGTTCATTGGTATCCTCCCTGGGTGCGCCTTGGCCGGCGACCGCAACTCGTCTGATGACAAGAAGTGCTACATTCATATACAAACAAAACATTCATAGACACGTCAAGGCGAAATTTGTTTCCGCCGCGCACGTTCCTGCGTATATGACGGGCGAAATTCACTGGAGGATGAGCCCATGGACGACAGCGAAGACGAGCGCTATCGCGCACCGGCGCTCGACAAGGGGCTCGATATCCTTGAACTGCTGGCGGGCGTCGACGGTGGCCTGACCCAGGCCGAAATCGCCAAGAAACTCGACCGCAGTCCCAACGAATTCTATCGCATGCTGGACCGGCTGGTGCGGCGTGGCTACGTCACGCGCCTCGACGGCGACCGCTATTCGCTGACGCTCAAGCTGTTCGGCCTGGCACAGCTGCACGCGCCGGTACGGCGGCTGGTCTCCTATGCGACGCCGCTGATGCGTGAGCTTGCCGAGACATCGCAGCAGGCCAACCAACTCGTTGTTTTTGATCGTGGTTCTGCCGTCGTCATCGGTCAGCAGGAAGCACCGAACTACTGGGGCATATCGATCCGGGTCGGCTCCCATATCAGTCTATTCGATACTGGCTCGGGACATGTGCTGCTCGCCTTCCGCTCACCGGAAGAGCGCCAGATGATGATTTCCGAACACGTCCGCAGCACCGACAAGACGGCACAATCGAGCGAGTTCTTCACCCGTCTCGACCAGATCCGCGACCGTGGCTACGAGATGATGGCTTCGATGCAGACAGCCGGCGTCTTCAACCTGTCGGCCCCGGTGCGCAGTTCCGACGGCAAGGCGATCGCCGCGCTGTCGATTCCCTACATCACGGTGGTCAACGCGCCTTCCGCACCCGATATCACCAGGACAATCGAACTGTTGCTGGCAACGTGTGAAAAGCTGTCGCACCTTGCTGGATCAGCAGTCGGCTCATCGGTGTGAATTCTTATTTGAATGAAGAATTCTCTCGTGAGATGATTTGAAAAGCCAGAGGGAGGAGCCTCGCCATGATCATCGACACCCATCTTCACCTCATCGATCGCTCGGCCCTGCGCTATCCCTGGCTCGCCGGCGTGCCGGCGCTCAACCGCGATTTCTCTTATGAAGACTACGCGACGGAGGCGCAGCGTGTCGGCGTCGAGCGCGTGCTGCATATGGAGGTCGATGTCGATCCGGCCGACATCGAAGCCGAGACGGCTCGTGTGGAAGGACTGTCACGGCAGCCCGGCAGCATGCTGGCCGGGGTGATCGCGTCCTGCCGTCCTGAGGAAGGAGACTTCGCGGCCTATCTCGAACGGCAGCGGGCAAACCCGTTCGTAAAGGGCTTTCGCCGCGTCCTTCATGTCGCGCCCGACGAGCTCTCGGAAGGTGCGGTGTTCCGCGACAGCATCAAGCGGCTTGGCGGCACCGGCCTGACCTTCGATCTCGTCGTGCTGCCGCACCAGATTCCCAAGGCTATCGTGCTTGCCGACCTGGCACCCGATGTGACGTTCGTCCTCGACCATTGCGGCGTGCCCGACATCAAGGGCAACAGGGAACATCCATGGCGCGAGCATATGAGCGAGATCGCCCGGCGCCCGAATGTCATGGCCAAGATTTCCGGTGTCGTCGCCTATGCCGATGCCGGCAGCTGGACGGTCGAGACGTTGCGGCCGTACGTCGAGCACACCATCAATTCATTCGGCTGGGACCGCGTCGTCTGGGGCAGCGACTGGCCGGTCTGCACGCTAGGCGGCGGCCTGTCGACCTGGGTGGCGGCGACCCATGCATTGCTCTCGGGCTGCAGCATTGCCGAGCGCGACAGGCTGTTGTCCGGCAATGCCCGCAAGCTGTGGCGGCTCGACTGACAGGTCCTTTCAGATGGTTGCCGAGACGTGCCGTTCGCGGCCATAGAGCGAAACCAGCAGCACGATGACGAAGCCGAGCGCGGCCTGCACTGCCGCGGGCTGGAAGCCGAGGCCGATGAGCAGCGTGTTGATCTCGGTCAGCACCAGCACGCCGGCGATCGTGCCGAGATAGCTGCCCCGGCCGCCGACCAGTGCTGCGCCGCCGACGACGACCGCTGCGATGGTCTGGAACAGATAGGGCTGGCCGACATCGCCATAGGCCGAGCCGGTGAAGCCGAGCAGCAGCACGCCCGCGACAGCGGCGAAGAAGGCGCTTGCTGCATAGGTGATGACCCACATGCGAACCGGGTCGATCAGCGCCAGCGGCGCCGCTCCCGGATTGCTGCCCAACGCATAGAGCCGGCGGCCATAGGGCGTCCGCTCCAGCACCAGCACGACCAGCGCCGCCAGCACGACCAGGCTCGGCACCAGCCACGGCACCGGCAGCGGGCCGGCCGATCCGCCGATCGAGACGAAGCTGGAAACCGCTTGTGGCGCGGAGCCTGACGGGAAGCCGGCTGTCCACAGCAGCACCAGCCCTTGCACGACCATGCCGATGCCGAGCGTGACGATGAGCGGCTGGATGTCGAGGCTGCGCGAGATCAGCCCGTTCAGCCCGCCGATGACGAGCGCCAGCGCGCCGACCAGGCCGCAGACGAGAAAAAAGTTCCAGCCATCGCCATAAAGCTGCGCAGCCACGACATTGGCAAAGCCGATGACGAAGGGGATCGAAAGGTCAATGCCGCCCATGATGACGACCAGCGTCTGGCCAATCGAGGCCACGGCGAGCAGCGAGGCGAGCACCAGCATGGCCCGTATCGCAAACGGCGCCGAGTAGCCGGGAATGAGAATTGTGCCGGCAAGGTGCAGAAGGGCGGCGACGCAGAAGGCGCCGACGACACGGGCGTTGGTTGTCGCGAAGAGGTTTTGGCGCAAAACCATGTCAGCGTCTCCCCATGGCAAGACGTTCCTGCAGCGCTGTCAGCATCACCGCCAGCACCAGGATCGCGCCGTAGGCGATCTGCAGCACGAAGGTCGAGACGTTGAACGTCGTCAGCACGCTCTGCAGCAGGAAGATGTCGATGGCGCCGATGGCGGCACCCGCCACGCCACCACGGCCGCCGGCCAGGCTGACGCCGCCGAGCGCTACGGCGGCGATGGCGATCAGCGTGTAGGTCGGCCCTATGTTGGGGTCGGCGGAGCCGATCAGCGCGGTCAGCATCAGCCCGGCGCATCCGCCGAGGATGCCGGTCATGACATAGGCGATGAAGCGCACGCGCGTGACATCGACACCGGCGGTGTAGGCGGCGCGGTCGTCGCTGCCGACCGCCATAAGCTGGTCGTAGTATGGTGTGCGCCGCACCAGCCACCAGGCAATGAACATCAGTGCCAGCGGCAGCATCGACAGCGGGCCGGACAGCGCCTTAAGCCAGGCCGGCGCTGGGCCGATCGGCGCCGGCAGGATTGTCAGCGTCACGCCGGTCAGGATCAGATAGGTGCCGAGCGTGGCGACGATCGGCTGAATGCGCACGATTGTCGCCAGGAAGCCGTTCGCCGCGCCCACCAGCGCGCCGACGAGCAACGCCGCCGGAACGAGCACCAAGGGCGACGAGATGCCGGTGCCGAGGAACAGCACCTGGATCGTCAAAGCGTTGACAAAGCCCATCAATGGCCCAACCGAGATGTCGATTCCGCCACGCCCGGCGAGGATGACAGGCGTGGAGGCGATGGCAGCACCGATCAAGGGCGCCGCCAATCCGACCAGCGCCCCCCAGGAACCCGGCTGGAATCGTCCCGGGCTGAGGATGAGATTGACCGCAAGCAGCACGACCAGCAGCACGACGGCGAAGCCGAAATTTCGCCCAAGGGACAGGAGGCGCGCAACAGGGCTCATGCCGCACGTCCGAACATGGCTGATATCACGCCGTCGGTGGTGAGGGCGTTGCCGGCGATCTCGGCCGCGACTTCATTCTCACGGAACACCAGCACGCGCTGGCACAGGAGAAGAATCTCCTCGATTTCGCTGGACAGGATGACGAGCCCCATGCCGTCGGCCGCCAGCCCGCGAAACACGTCGTAGAGAACATGCCGCGTCGCCACGTCGACGCCACGCGTCGGATCGTTGAGGAGCAGGATCGCGGGCTCCAGCGCCAAGGCCCGCGCCAGCAGCACCTTCTGCTGGTTGCCGCCCGACAAAGTGGTGATCGTGGCATCGGGCCGGGGTGCGGCGATTGACAGTTTTTCGCGGTAGATGTCGTAGCGCGCCTTGCGCGCCGCCGGGCTGATCAGGCCGAGCCGTGTGTCGCGCGACAGAGTCGAAACGGCGAAGTTGTCGAGCACCGACTGCGTCGGGAAAATGCCGTTGGCGCGTCGGTCGCGCGGCAAATAGGCGATGCCGCTGGCGACAGCCTTGCGAAACCCGGTGATCTTACGGGACGCATCCGATGCACCGAGCTCGATCGAGCCGCCATGCGGCGGTTCCAGGCCAGCAAGCATCTTGAGAAACAGCTCCTGGCCATGACCATCGAGGCCGGCAAGCCCGACGATCTCACCC
>NZ_RZRA01000008.1:0-23157 GCF_003998945.1 Mesorhizobium sp. M7A.F.Ca.CA.003.01.2.1
TTCCGGTCGAGGCCGGCCTCGTCGGCGACGCGGCCGAGACATTGCGCGCGCTCAACCAGCGCCTGACGCAAAAGCCCTCCGATGAATTCCTGCGCCGTTCCCAGGAGACCATGAGAAAATGGCGCGAGATGATGCGGCAGTCGGAAGACATGCAGGCGCAACCATTGAAGCCACAAGCGATTGCCCGGGCGTTCGGACAAAGATTGGCGGACGACACAGTGCTGGCCACGGATTCCGGTCAGAATACGGAGCTGGCCGCCCGCCATGTCGATCTTCGCAGCGGCCAGGCATTTGGGGTGTCCGGATCGCTGGCGTCGATGGCTTGCGGTCTGGCCTACGCCATCGCTGCCGGCATAGCGTTTCCCGGTCGACCGATTGCCGCCATCGTCGGCGATGGCGGCTTTGCCATGCAGCTCGGCGAATTCTCGACGGCGGTGCGCTACAAGATCCCGCTCAAGGTTCTGGTGATCAAGAACAACATGCTCAATCAGATCGCCTGGGAGCAGATGATGTTTCTGGGCAACCCGCAATTCGGTTGCGAATTGCAGCCGATCGATTTTGCCAAGGCGGCAGAAGCAATGGGCGCAAAGGGTTTTCGCATCGAGCGGGCCGATCAGATCGAGACGGTTCTCGACCAGGCTTTCGCCACGCAAGGCCCTGTCGTGATCGAAGCGCTGGTAGATGCCTATGAGCCGCTGATGCCGCCCAAAATGCCGGCAGACTACGCCAAGAACTTCCGCCAGGCCCTGCCGCGGACGCCGGGACACGAACGCATAGAAGAAAATATCGCCCGTGAGCCGGCGAAATCGATGATGGATGCCTAGAGGCGGCGCAGGGAGGTGGAACAGCGCGCCTCAGTGGCTTCATTCTGAATCTTTCCAGATGAACCCGCGCTCTTCCGGGTGACGGATGCGGATCATGAGCTTCGACGCGCTCTTTTCGACCTCGATTTGCTATGGCAACGGCGCTCCGCAGGCTGGTTGGACTCTGGCGCTACCCATCACATTGCCACTGGCGGCAATCCTTTTGCTGTATGTTGCCGGCGCTGGCCGGCTGTGGCGACGGAGCGGACGTGGACGTCGCTTGCGATCGCGGCAGGCCTTGCTGTTTGCTGCCGGCTGGTCCGTCCTGGCGTTCGCCTTTGTAAGCCCGATCCATGCATTGAGCGAACATGTGTTTGCGGCGCACATGATCGAGCACGAATTGCTGATGGCGGTCGCAGCGCCTCTGCTGGTTGCCTCCCGCCCGACGGCGGCGATGATGTGGGCCCTGCCGGTACAGCTGCGCCAGATATTCGGAGTGGCTGGACATGCAAATGCGCTTCGGGCGGTCTGGGCGTTCATCAGCCGTCCTGTGGTCGCGACCGTCCTGCACGGAGCCGCGATATGGATCTGGCATGTCCCGGCGCTGTTCGAGGCTGCCCTCCAGCAGGGCTTCCTGCACTATGCCCAGCACGCGAGTTTCCTCGGTAGCGGGCTTTTGTTCTGGTGGGTGCTGCTGCCTCGCCTTGGCCGCGAGCAGGCTTGCGGCAATGCCGTGATGCATCTTTTCTTCACCTCCCTCCACACCGGGCTGCTCGGGGTGTTGCTCGTCGTCTCGCCCAGGCTGTGGTATCCGGATAATGCGATCGGCTCGGATTTATGGGGGCTCAACCCGCTCGAGGACCAGCAACTTGCAGGCTTGATCATGTGGATTCCCGCCGGCCTGATCTATGGCGGAGCCGCACTGCTCCTGGTCGCTTTCTGGATTCAAACGAGCAGTCCGCGGCAACAGGCTTTCCAGCAGTTGCGCATCGTCTAACCCGCACCGCTTCGCGTCGGTTTTCAGCCGGGGGGTGTTGCCAAGCATCCTTTTTCAGTCAGCCGCGTTATGGCCTTGGCAACGATGGTGGATCCTTCATGGCGAGGTGCATGAGTCCGTTGGCCAGCTCTCGCAGGCTGACACGACCGCGAATGTCGCTTGCCCCCACATGTCCTAGGCAAATCTTGCCTGGCACCGTTCAGGGAACGGCCGCGCAACGGCGTTTGAGGGCGATCAGCGCAGCGCCGATATTGGCCTTGGCAGGATGCGGCGACAAGCAATCGGCCCTCCATGCACACGGTGCGAATGCCCGGAGAATCCTTGATCTGATCTGGTCTTTCAGCGCAATCGCAGTGGCCACGTGGCTGCTTGTCATGTTGATCCTGGCGGCAGCGCTTTTGCGTCGTCGCCTGTCCGAGACAACGCGCTCGCCGCTCGAGATCGATTCTCGTCAGGAGCGCCGATTTACCCGCGCTGTCGGCAGCGCCATTGCGTTGACCGTTCTGGTGCTCGTCATGATGACGATAGCGAGTTTTTTCGCCGGCAAATCCATTGCTTCGCTGAGTGGAACGGAAACGCTTGCCGTGCGCATCACCGGGCACCAATGGTGGTGGGAGGTCCGGTATCCCGGAGATGATCGGTCCCAATCGATCGTCACGGCAAATGAAATCCATGTCCCGGTTGGCGAACCGGTCAAGGTCGAACTCGATTCGCTCGATGTCATTCATAGCTTCTGGGTGCCGAACCTTGCCGGCAAGCGCGATCTCATTCCGGGCCGGCCGAGTGAGCTCACACTCGTCGCCGATAAGCCCGGCATCTATCGTGGCCAGTGTGCCGAATTCTGCGGCTATCAGCACGCCCATATGGCCATCACCGTCATCGCGGAAAGCCGCGAAGCGTTCGAAGCATGGCAATCCAGGCAAAACGCCGTCGCATCCGCGCCTGGCGGCGACGAAGAGCGCCGCGGCCAACAGGCATTTCTGTCCACCGGCTGTGCGCTCTGCCACACGATAAGAGGCACGCCTGCCAGCGGAACGGTGGGACCTGACCTAACTCATCTCGCCAGCCGACGCGCACTGGCCGCGGATACGCTCGCCATGACCCCTGGCGCGCTCGCCGCCTGGATCGCCGATCCACAGTCGATAAAGCCCGGCGCCAAGATGCCGCGCATTGCCCTTAGCGCCGACGATCTCAACGCGGTCGTCACCTATCTCGGAAGCCTCGAATGAGTGGCCTTGCGGGAAAGCCGGCCGAGCACACTCAGGAGGCCCTGAAAGGCATCCGTGACACCGGTCTCGAAGAGGTGAGACTGCGCGCCTTTCTGGCGCATGCCTGGCGAACGCCGAAAGGCTTCTACGGCTGGCTGGTCACGGTCGATCACAAGCTGATCGGACGGCGCTATATCGTGACGGCTTTCCTGTTTCTCATCCTTGCGGGTCTGTCAGCGCTCGCCATGCGCTTCCAGCTTGCCCAGCCTGAGGCCGGCCATATCGGTCCCGATCTCTACAACCAGCTGTTCACCATGCACGGCACGACGATGATGTTTCTGTTTGCCGTGCCGGTGATGGAAGCTTTCGCCATTTACCTGGTGCCGCTGATGATCGGCACTCGCAATGTCGCCTTTCCGCGGCTCAATGCATTCAGCTACTGGGTCTATCTTTCCGGCGGGCTGATGATCTGGATCGCCTTCGCCTTCGAAACCGGTGCGGATGCCGGCTGGTTTTCCTATGTGCCGCTCGCCGGACCCGAATATGGCGTCGGCAAGCGCCCCGATTTCTGGGCGCAGATGGTGACCTACACCGAAGTGTCCGCCCTCGCGGTAGCGGTCGAGATCATCGCGACAGTTTTCAAACAACGTGCCCCCGGCATGTCGCTCGACCGCATCCCGCTCTATGTCTGGTCCGTCCTCGTTACGGCTTTCGTCATCCTGTTCGCCATGCCGGCCGTGATGGTCTCGAGCACAATGCTGATCCTCGACCGCCTGGTCGGCACAAAATTTTTCGACCCCGTAGCAGGCGGCGATGCACTGCTGTGGCAGCATCTGTTCTGGTTCTTCGGCCATCCCGAGGTCTATATCATCTTCATTCCGGCGACCGGCTTCGTTTCCGCGATCCTGCCGACCTTCGTTCGCCGCCCGGTGTTCGGCTATCTCGGGATCGTGCTGTCGTTGATCGCGATCGGTTTTCTTTCCTTCGGCCTGTGGGTGCACCACATGTTCGCTACCGGCCTGCCGCAACTCGGCGAGAGCTTCTTCACCGCTTCCTCGATGATGATCGCCATTCCGAGCGGCGTTCAGATCTTCTGCTGGATTGCGACGATCTGGGGCGGCCGGCCGATCTTCGCCACGCCCATGCTTTTCGTTCTCGGCTTCATCTTCACCTTTGTGATCGGCGGCCTGACCGGCGTCATGGTCGCCTCGGTGCCGCTCGACCTGCAGGTGCACGACACCTATTTCGTGGTTGCCCATTTCCATTATGTGCTGGTCGGGGGCGCCGTCTTCCCCCTGCTCGGCGCCGTTTATTACTGGTTTCCCAAGATCACCGGACGCATGCTGTCCGAGAGGCTCGGCCGCTGGAATTTCTGGCTGGTCTTCCTCGGGTTCAATCTCACCTTCTTCCCCATGCATATTCTCGGTCTGCAAGGCATGCCGCGCCGCGTTTATACGTATCCGCCGGCGAGCGGCTGGGGCGAGATGAACCTCTTCATCAGCCTCTCTTCGCTGGTGGTGTTCGCGGGCTTCGCGCTTTTCTTCCTGAATCTCTTTCTCAGCCTCCGCAACGGCCGCATTGCAGGAGACAATCCCTGGGGCGCGAGCACGCTCGAATGGGCGACGACGTCGCCGCCGCCCTCCTACGATTTTTCGCGGCTGCCCGTGGTAACTCACCGCGAACCGCTTTGGGCCGAGCCCGATGTGCTCCCAGTGGTCGAAGGTCTGCGTGTCGACGCCCGCGAGGTGCTCGCCGGTACGGTCGCCGATGCGATGCCGCAAGTAAGGGTACCATCGGCTGACAACTCGATCTGGCCGTTGCTGTCGGCCATCGCAGTCGGCGGCGCATTTCTCGGTTCGATATACACGCCGTGGGCGGTGGTCTGGGGAGCGATCCCGGTTTCGATCGGCTTTATCTGCTGGTTCTGGCCGAAAGGCGAACCGGAGGACGAGGAATGAGGCACCGCCCCGTCGCCGACGTCAGTCACCTGCCCACATACGATTTCGGGTCAGCGAGCCCGATGTGGTGGGGAACCCTTGCCTTCATTGCCCTCGAGGCAACCGGTTTTGCCTTGGCGATAGGCACTTACTTCTATCTGGCCGTGCTGGCCCGGCATTGGCCCATTGGGGCCCCTGCGCCAGATCTGCTGCCGGGGACGGCAGTACTGGTTATTCTGGTTGCGAGCGTCGTGCCCAACCACATGATCGAGGTTTGGGCACGTCGCCAGGACCTGGCGAAAGTTCGCCTTGGCATGGTCGTCATGTCGATCGTCGGCATTCTTCCGCTGATCGTTCGCATCTGGGAATTTCCGGCTCTGCGGATTTCCTGGGATCAGAACGCTTACGGATCGATCGTCTGGTTCCTGCTCGGGCTGCATACGACGCATCTCCTTACCGATGTCGGCGACACGATCGTCCTGGCGGTTCTCATGTTCACGCAAAAAGGCAAGGCAGGCCGCCGCTTCAGCGACGTCTCGGACAACGCCTTCTACTGGGACTTCGTCGTCGTCTCATGGGTCGTGCTCTATCTTGTTATCTATTGGGCTCCGAGGATGTGAGATGCAGGCGATCCGTACCGGCGTTTCCTGGGCAGGCCTGGTCAGCGGACCAGTTGCGTGGGCAATAACGCTGCAGCTCGATTATTCGATTGCATCCTGGCAATGCCATGCCGGCTTTCGTCCCACTGCCTTGTTCTCGTTGATAGGCGCCGCGGTCGCCCTGGCAGGCGCGCTGCTGTCGTGGCACGCCGTTCATGACCGCGGACATGGTACGGTTCCGCCCCGGAAGGCGCGCACGCGCGCATTCCTTGCAAGGACTTCCGTGGGCATCGGGGCGCTGTTCACGCTCATCTTGCTGGCGCAGCTGATGGCAGGGCTGATCTTCAGCGGGTGCGAACTGTGACGAGGTCAAAGACCCGGAGATTGGCCGTCCGCCGGTGCCCGCCTTGGCCTGCCGCGGGCATTCCATTCCCGGCCGTCACCTCCCGGGCGGTCGCGCTCGTCTTGGCATCGTTGCCGCTTTGCACTGAGCTGCGGGCGAGCGAAATCCAGAAGGGTGAATACCTTACCCGAGCGGCCGACTGCATCGGCTGCCACACGTCCAATCCGAGCCGCCCGTTCGCTGGAGGCTATCGCGTGCCGACACCCTTCGGCGACGTATACTCGACCAACATCACACCTGATCCTGACACGGGCATTGGACGCTACTCCGCGGACGAGTTCGTGCGGGCCGTGCGGAAAGGTATCAGGCGCGATGGAGCCGATCTCTATCCCGCCATGCCCTATGACAGCTTCGCCGCGATGAGCCGCGAGGACGTGCTTGCGATCCGGACCTACCTCCTGGCGCAGCCGCCGATCTCGCAGCCGCAGCCGCGAAACATCCTGCCTTTTCCATTCAACCAGCGCTGGACAGTTGCGCTGTGGAAGCTCGCGAACCTGCATACCGGCAGTTTCACGCCCGATCGGAACCGGACCGCCGCATGGAACAGGGGAGCCTACCTGGTCGAGGTGCTCGGCCACTGCGGTGCCTGCCACACGCCAAGGAATGCAACGTTCGGCATGGATGAAGACCACAAGCTTGCCGGCGGCACCGCCGGCATCTGGCAGGCCTTCAACATTACCAGCGACAAGATCGCAGGCGTCGGCGACTGGAGCAACGAAGAGCTGTCTCGATTTCTCAAAACCGGCGCCGTTCCCGGGAAGGCTTATGCGGGCGGGCCGATGGCGGAAACGGTCATGAACAGCCTGCAACATCTTTCCGATGACGATATCCAGGCCATCGTCGCTTATCTCAGGGACGTGCCCGCCCAATCGGGAGACGAAAAGCAGCCGCGTTTCTCATGGGGTAACGCGGCCACGGCCGACGGCGATGCTGGAACCGAAGGGATGACGCAAGGCAGCGGGACCGCAGCCGGCGATGATCTCTATCGATCGCTCTGTTCGACATGCCATGGGGCGAACGGAGGCGGATCGTCAGACGGATCCTATCCGTCCTTGACCCGCAACAGCACCCCCGGCGCGGCCACACCCGAGGATGTCGCCATGACCATCCTTGAAGGCGTCAAAGCTGGCGACGTGGCGGGGCGTAAGTCGATGGCGGCCTTCGGCGGCTGGCTGGACGATGGCCAGGTGGCAGCCCTTGCAAATTACGTCACCGCTCGGTTCGGAAATCCCGACGTCAGCGTTACCGCGGCCGATATACGCCAGATGCGGGCCGGCTCGACAACAGGCCAGACAATCATGGTTCTGGCGGCTCAATCACTTGTGGCGTGCGCCGCCGTGTTGATGCTTGGGCTGCTGCTTCTGCTGGCAAGGCGCCTGCGCCGTCGGACCAGTTCAGTGCGCCTCATGTCCGCGCATAGAGATAGGCGGTGATGTCGCGCGCCTCTTGAGGCGACAGATTTGTATTGGGCATGGCCGTGTTCGGGTCTACGTCCCGCGCTCTGCTGATCCAGCGCATCATCGCATCCGGGCTGGCTCGCGATGCCCCGATATATCCTCTTTCGACGACGCCCCGCAGGGAGGGACCGACGGTACCACGGGCGCCGGGCACCCCCGGGATTTCGTGACATCCGCCACAGCCGTTGCGGATCATGGCCGGGATGGCTCGTTGAGGGTCGCCGCCGATCGCCTGCACAAGCGTGGTTTCTCGCAGACTGTTGCTGCGAACCGATCCGCTGGCGAAGACGGCAAAACCGATGACGACAGCCGCCGATGCTCCTGCCAACCACCAGAATTGGGGCGGCGCTTGCTTGGCGGCCTGCCGGTTCATCTGCGCTTACCGCTCTCAGCGCTCAATGCGCTGCCGAAGCACTGGTCCGGCAACGGATTGAGGAGCCGGGTCATTTATTACAGTTCTGCACATTCGATGTTGTCGTGCCGGTCGCGGTGTTGTTGTCGATGTCGTTGCCTGCCGAATCTTTGCAGCGGTCAGTCATGCCACCTGATTTCGTTGTGGAATTTGTCGAATTTGTAGTGCTCGGATCGGAAGGATTCACGGATGTTCCAGAGCCGGTGCCGCTGTTGCCGCCGGTATTTCCAGACGTAGCCCCGGTGCCGTCGTTCGAGCCCGAACCGCTGTTGGAGCCGGAACTGTTCGACTGTGCCACTGCCGATGTGGCCAATGTGAGCGCGAGCACAGCGGCGGACAGAAGTTTGACGATCATGGTGGATCTCCTGGTTGGGTGTACCGCCACCAAACCAATCCTTTCCTGATATGTTCCCGGCGAAATCGTGTTCAGCAAAATTCTTGTGAAACAGGTTTTTGTGCCGGCACTGCAGACGGGCTAGCCGCGCGACGGCGGTCGATATAGGTGCGCCGCCTTGGCGTCGTCCGGCCGCGGAAGCAGCGCTGGCCGCATGCCCTCGCCTGAAGCATAGTTGCTCACTGGTGGCCGCTGCCCGCGTCCCCGACCAGTGCCCGATCATCCCCGGATCGGAGACAGCTCAATCATCGCCATGAAAGTCATAGCAACGGGCCGAACACGAATATAGCCAGTAGAGCAAGAAAAATCACGGCGATAACTGCGATCGCCCACGTGACAATTCTTCTTGTCCCCCGTTGCTCCTGCTTGCGAGAGATATTTTCAGCCACAGTACGAAATCCTTGCTGCAAAACTCAACCGACGACAAGGCTCAGCGCCCGCATGGTCCTGCCGGACTGTTGGGCCGCGTCCTGGAATGGCCACAGCCGGGGCTCACATGCCTACCAACCCTGCCGCCCGTACCAATCGTCGACATCGCGCCGCACGCGGTCCTTTTCGATGCCGTAACGCTCCTGGATCTTGCCTTCGAGTTGATCGCGCTTGCCGGCGATGCGGTCAAGGTCATCATCGGTGAGTTTGCCCCACTGCTCCTTGACCTTGCCTTTCACCTGTTTCCAGTTTCCTTCCACGCGGTTCCAGTCCATGACACCGTTCTCCCTGTTTTGGAAAGGTCCGGAATAGGAAACGCAATCCAGTCAAGGATGTTCCTGGAAACAGCCAACGCGCTGCCCGATGCCGAATCGGTTGCCAGAAGTTATCGCCCCTTGCGGTCCGCAAAGTACGTTCGAGCCAACTTTCAGCCGAGCCATCGTCGCTCGCTCAAACCCGCGTATTGCACGTCATATGCCAAGGCTCTAAACGGCTCCGACGATGCTTTACATTCGTGCCCGATCACGTTTGAGTGCTGTCAGGCAATCAGCGCTAACTCCAGCGGAGGCGACAACACACCATCGCCGCCTAATCCCCCTACTCCCACTCGATTGTTCCAGGCGGCTTCGACGTCACGTCGTAGACGACGCGGTTGATGCCGCGGACTTCGTTGATGATGCGGGTGGCAGCAGCCCCCAGGAAGGCCATGTCGTAGTGGTAGAAATCCGCCGTCATGCCGTCGACCGAGGTGACGGCGCGCAGCGCGCAGACGAACTCGTAGGTGCGGCCGTCGCCCATCACGCCGACCGTCTGCACCGGCAGCAGCACGGCGAATGCCTGCCAGATGGCATCGTAGAGGCCGGCTTTGCGGATCTCGTCAAGATAGATGGCGTCGGCTTCGCGCAGGATCTCCAGCTTTTCGCGGGTGATGCCGCCGGGGCAGCGGATGGCGAGGCCCGGGCCGGGGAATGGATGGCGTCCGATGAAACTCTCGGGCAGGCCAAGCTCCTTGCCCAGCGCCCTGACCTCGTCCTTGAACAGCTCGCGCAGCGGCTCGACCAGCTGCATGTTCATGCGCGCCGGCAGGCCGCCGACATTGTGGTGCGACTTGATCGTCACCGACGGGCCGCCGGTGAAGGAGACACTTTCGATCACGTCGGGATAGAGCGTGCCTTGCGCCAGGAATTCGGCGCCGCCGAGTTTCTTGGCCTCTTCCTCGAACACCTCGATGAACAGCCGGCCTATGGTCTTGCGTTTTTTCTCCGGATCCGACTCGCCCTCGAGGGCGTCGATGAAACGGTCCGACGCGTTGACCAGAATGAGCGGCAAATTGTAGTGCTCACGGAACATCGCCACCACGCCCGCGGCCTCGTCCTTGCGCATCAGGCCGTGGTCGACAAGGATGCAGGTCAGCTGGTCGCCGACCGCTTCGTGGATCAACAGCGCGGCAACGGAGGAATCGACGCCGCCCGACAGCGCGCAGATGACCTTGCCCTTGCCGACCTGCTTGCGGATCGCCTCGACCGCGTGCTCGCGGTAGGCGCGCATGGTCCAGTCGCCCTCGATGCCGGCGATGTTGTGGACGAAGTTCCTGAGCAGCCGGGCACCGTCGGGCGTATGCACCACCTCGGGGTGGAACATGATGCCGTACATCTTGCGCTCGATGTTGCCGAAGATGGCGAAGGGCGAGCCCTCCGATTTGCCGAACACCTCGAAGCCGGTGGGCAAGGAGATGACGCGGTCGCCATGGCTCATCCACACCTGGTGGCGCTGGCCGGGCGCCCACAGGCCCTCAAACAGCGGGCTGTCCTTCTGGATCTCGACGAAGGCGCGGCCGAATTCGCGATGGTCGGAGCTTTCGGCGACGCCGCCCATCTGCACGCACATGGCCATCTGGCCGTAACAGATGCCGAGCACCGGCACGCCGGCGTCGAAGACGATCTGCGGCGCGCGCGGACTGCCGATATCGCCGGTCGAAGCCGGGCCGCCGGACAGGATCACGGCTTTCGGATTGATGCGCTTGAATGCCGCTTCGGCCGACTGGAACGGCACGATCTCGGAAAACACGCCGGCCTCGCGGATGCGGCGGGCGATGAGCTGGGTGAACTGGCTGCCGAAATCGACAATCAGGACGGTATCGGGATGATTGGCTGTTTTCATGGCGAGCGTTTAGAGAAAGAAATGAGTCGACGCAATGGGTTGCGAGTTTCAGAGCGGTCTGGCGTCTTCATGCGGCGAATCTTTCAGAAGCGTGCCCGAACCGATGGCCTGTTCGAGCCGCATGACGGCCTCCGCCAGCTTCTCATCGATGACTTCAAGATATTCGGTCCAGTCGCCGACATGCCTGAGATCCGCCGCCCCGTCGGAAATGCCGCGCAGCCCGATCAGCGGAATGTCGAACAACTGGCAGGCGCGCAGGCAGGCGAAGGTCTCCATGTCGACCATGTCGGCGTTAACAGCATCATAGGCCGCACCGGTGATGATCGCGCCGCCGGTCGATAGCGTCGCCTGCTTGATATCAGGTATCTTGAAGGGCAATGGCACGGTCACCGGCAGGTCGAGGAAGGGTGTGGCACCCTTCTCGAAGCCGAGCGGCGAAGCGTCGATGTCACGGTAGCTGACCGAAACCGCCTGGTAGATTCCCGTCTGCTCCAGCGTCCGGCTGCCGGCTGAGCCGAGCGACACGACGAGGTCGGGCAGGGTTTTTTGCGACTTCAGCCAGGAGAGTTCAGCGCCTAGCCTGACGCCGGCCTCGACCGGACCGACACCTGTCATCAATGGCGTGAACAGCTGCTTGAGATGCGGACCGTATTCGGCCTGCGCCGCCATGACGAAGAGGACGTCCTTGCCCGACAGGCGGCGAATTTTATCGGTCATGATGATTTGCTCCTCTCCGCCCGATCACCTGCTTATCTGCGCCGCCGCTCGCCGGGACCCGCTGCCTCCGGCAGCTCCCGGCGTCCGTGGCCTTTCATCGTGCCACCGGCACGATGAATTCGCCTGCGGCGAACCGGCCACTCACCCTTCTATCCCATCACGCCCGACCACCGTCATCATCGTTCCGGTCATGGTGGCGATCAGCTTGGCCTCGCCGTCGGCGGCAAAGGCGTAGGCCTGGCCGTCGGCGACGATGATGGTGCGGCCTGGCTTGGTCACCGAGCCGCGGAACAGGAAGCGCTCGCCCCTGCCCGGCGCCAGCAGGTTGACCTTGAACTCGATGGTCAGCACGCCGGAATTTTCCGGCATCAGCGAAAAAGCGGCATAGCCGCAGGCCGAGTCCAGCGCGGTCGAAATGACGCCGGCATGGAGGAAGCCGTGCTGCTGGGTGAGTGCCGCCGAATAGGGCATCTCGATCTCGATGATGCCGGGCGTCACCAGCGTCAGTTCGGCGCCGATCGTGGCCATCGCCTTCTGGCGTGCGAAGGAGGTCCTGACGCGATCCTCATAGTCCGGGGCGGGTACGATCTTTGCTGCCATGGCCGCTGCCTTCCTTTATGCGGATAAGCTTATTGCAGAGGCATGGACGGCAGGCAAATGCTTTTGCTGCACTGCACAATCGACCTGGCCTGCCTGCTGGCGCCACGCATCCGTCAGGAATTGGCGACATCCGATCGGATTCAGGCCGACCTGCGCAACGCACAGAAGTAAAACCCGTCGGTGCCGCTCAGCGCCGGCGACAGCGAGATGTCGCCTTTGGCGCCGATGCGCGCGGCTGCCGGATGGCCGGGAAAACGGCTGTCCCAGAGCTGGCGGTGGTCGACGGGAACAAAGCCGCTGTTACGGTCCCGAAAGGCCGCGATCTGCTCGCCATTCTCCTCATCAAACACCGAGCAGGTGATGTAGACCAGCAGGCCGCCCGGTTTGACATAGGCTTTGGCCGCATCGAGGATCGCCGACTGTTCGCCCTTGCGGGTATCGAGCTGCCTCTGCGTCAGCCGCCATTTGGCGTCGGGGCGGCGCCGCCAGGTGCCGCTGCCGGTGCAGGGCGCGTCGACCAGCACGATGTCCATGTGGTTGCCGAGCGGCGCGAGTTCCGTGGGCTTGGTGACCACCTGCACATTGCGGTTTTCCGAACGACGGATGCGGTCGAAGATCGGCGCCAGCCGTGCTTTCTCCGCATCATGGGCAAAGATCTGGCCACGATTTTCCATCGAAGCCGACAGTGCCAGCGTCTTGCCGCCGGCGCCGGCGCAGAAATCCAGCACCTGCATGCCGGCTTCGGCCCCGGCAAGGGCGGCCGCGATCTGCGAGCCTTCGTCCTGGACCTCGAACCAACCCTTCTGGAAGGCCGGTTCGGCCTGCACATTCGGGTGCCGGCCATCGCCGTCGATCGGTGGAATGCGGATGCCGTGCGGGGCGATTGCCGCGGGTTTGGCGCCGGTTCCCGTCAGTTCGGCCAGCACCTTGTCGCGGTTGGCCTGCAAGGTGTTGACCCTGAGGTCGAGCGGCGGGCGCGTTGCCAGCGCGGCGCCCTCGTCGGCCCAGCTCGGGCCGAAGGCTCGCTCGAAAAGCGGCGCGCACCAGTCGGGAACATCCGCCCGCACCGCGTCCGGCGCATCGGCGAGCCGACCGTCGGCGATGGCCTGAAGCTCGGCGGCGGTCAGCAGCGGCGGTGCGAACTTGTCACCATCCAGCGCCTCGTTGAGCGACTGGGCCGTCTGCCCCCATTCGAGCAGCAGGGCGCCGAAGCCAATGGCGCGCGGCGTGTCCTGCCCCAGCAGCCAGCCCGCGGAACGCTTGTGGCGCAAGGCGTCATAGACGATGTTGCCGATGGCCGCACGGTCGCCGCCGCCGGCGAAGCGATGCGACAGGCCCCAATCCTTCAGCGCGTCCGCCACCGGCCGGTGGCGCCGGCCGATGTCTTCCAGCACTTCGATGGCCGCAGCCAGCCTTCCGCCCAGTCGCATTGTCTTGTTCCGTCACGCAGAAAATTATTCCGGCCCTGCTCTAGAGCGCGCAACCGGCGCGCACAAGCAGGTCGGCCGGCACAACCGCTCTGCTTTCCAACTTTTCTGGTTGCGAATACTCTTCCGATTGTGATTCGCGGCGCGAAAAGGTGAACCGGCGGATCGACACGAGGAGAGGGCAATGAAGACTTATCTGGCGGAAGTTCTAGGCACATTTCTATTGGTGTTCATCGGTACGGCTTCTGTGGTGACGGGCGGCTTCGGCGGCGCGCTGCCGCTTGGCCAGGAAGGGATCGGTCTGGCGTTCGGCATCGGCCTCATCGCCGCGGCCTATGCGATCGGCCCCATTTCGGGCGCGCATCTCAACCCGGCGGTGACGCTCGGCGTCTTCCTTGCCGGCCGCCTGCCGGCCAAGGACGTCATCCCCTACTGGATCGCGCAGGTCATCGGCGGCGTCCTTGCTTCACTGGCGTTGTGGATCATCGTCTCCGGCCAGGTTGGCGGACACACCACCGGCTTCGGCGCCAATGGCTGGGATGTGACGAAATGGGGTGTCAGTTCGGCCTTCCTGTGGGAAGTGATCGGCACCTTCACCTTCGTCACCGTGATCCTTGGCGTCACGGCCGAAAAGCACTCGACGGCGTTCGCCGGACTGGTCATCGGCCTGACGCTGGCAGGGCTGCACTTCGCCATCATCCCGGTGACCGGCACGTCGCTCAACCCGGCCCGCTCGATCGGTCCGGCGCTGTTTTCGGGAACTGCGGCGATCGGCCAGCTCTGGCTGTTCATCGTGGCACCGTTGATCGGCGGCGCCATTGCCGGCGTCGTCGCCAAGGCGCGCATCTTCGAGAAGGACTGAGCTCTTTGGAAGGCTGAATATGCGAAGGCGCGGGCCATGGCCCGCGCTTTTTTTGTGGATCTTCTCTTGGGTGGATTCTCTTGCCGTCAAAGCACCCGCGACAGGAACTCGCGGGTTCGGGGCGATACCGGATTGGCAATCATCTCGCGCGGAGCGCCGCGTTCGATGATCACACCGCCATCCATGAAAACCAGCTGATCGCCGATCTCGCGGGCGAAGCCTACCTCGTGGGTGACCACGACCATCGTCATGCCGCTTTCGGCCAGATCGCGCATGACCTGCAGCACCTCGCCAACGAGTTCGGGGTCGAGCGCCGATGTCGGCTCATCGAAGAGCAGGACTTTCGGCTTCATCGCCATCGCGCGCGCGATGGCGACACGCTGCTGCTGGCCGCCGGACAGTTCCCTCGGATACCGGTCGACCTTGTCCAGGAGACCGACGCGCCGAAGCAGAATCTCCGCTTCGGCCTTTGCCTCGTCCGGGGGGATGCGCCGAACCTGCGTCGGCGCCTCAATCAAATTCTCCATCACGGTCATGTGGGAGAACAGGTTGAACGACTGAAACAGCATGCCGGTCTCGGCGCGCCGCCGGCAAAGCAGGTCGTCCTTGACCTCGTAGAGCTTGTCGTCCCTAAGGTCGTAGCCGACGAACTGACTGTCGACGAGCAGGATGCCGGCGCTGAGCTTCTCGAGATGGTTGATGCAGCGCAGGAATGTGCTCTTGCCGGAACCCGAAGGGCCGATGATGCAGGCGACCGATCCGACGGGTACGTCGAGATCGACACCCTTGAGAACCTCGAGCGGACCATAGGATTTGCGCACGCCGCGCGCGAAAACCATGGAGTCGGCTGGGACGCCGAAGCGGGCGCGATTTTCGTCCTTCACGTCGCTCATCGGGAAATGCCACGCAGGCTGATGATGTTGCGCAGGAAGCGCATCGTCACGGCATCGCGGCGCGTATCGCTGCGACCGAAATGTCGCTCGAGGAAATGCTGTCCCACCGACATGATGCTGACTACCGCGAGATACCAGAAGGCGACCACGATCAGAAGCGGGATCGTCTCGAAGGTGCGCGCATAGATGCTCTGCGCCGAATAGAACAGGTCGTCGACGGCGATGAATGTCACCAGCGACGTCATCTTCAGGAGGTTAATGGCCTCATTGCCGGTTGGCGGCAGTACGAAGCGCATCGCCTGCGGCAGCGTGATGCGCTTCAGGATCATGCGGTACGGCATGCCAAGCGCGCTCGCCGCCTCAGCCTGGCCCGACGGCACCGACTTGATGCCGGCCCGGATGATCTCGGCCATGTAGCCCGCCTCGCACAGGGAAAGGGCGACGACGGCAGAGAAGAACGGAGTCATGAAATCATTGGTGCGCACGGAAAACAGCGTGCCGACAAAGGGGATGGTCAACGAGACTTCGCGCACCAGCAGCGACAGGTTGAACCAGAAGATCAGCTGTATCAGGGCCGGTACGCCACGGAAAAACCAGACGTACAGACCCGCGAAGGCACGCAGCACCGGGCTTGGCGACACGCGCATGATGGCGATGACCGTGCCGACAACGATCGCCAATATCATGATCACCGCGGTGAGCATCAAGGTGTTGCCAAGGCCGCGCATGACAGAGGGATGCAGGAGGTAACTCACCACCGTAGGCCAGGCAAAGGCAGGGTTGCTGGCGAAGGCCCGGATGATCAGGAATGCCACCAGCAGGGCCAGCGCCGTGCCGACCCAGATGCCGTAGCGGCGCTGCGGCATGACGGTCAGGCGCGAAACCGCCTCGGCGACGCCCGGCTCGATGCGTATCTCGTTTGGGTGGGCCGCGCCCATCGCTGCTTCTCCTGGTCTTGATCCGGAAGCGGCGCCCGGCACGAGACCGGACGCCGACAACCGCTATCGCATCAGCCCCAAATGATTTCGGAAAGCATGATCAAAGTTTTAGAACAAAGTGCGTCCGACTGGACAAAACTTTGTCAGTCGGCGCGCAACGCCTCCATGCTGCCGACGAAATAGGGCTCCTTGATCGCGTAGGCGCCCATGCCGTATTTGTCGAGAATAGCCTTGTAGGTGCCGTTCTTGAACAGCTCGGAGAGTGCGCCCACCATCATATCGGCGGTCTCCTTGTCGTCCTTGGCGATCGCCATGCCGAGCGGCGCGACTTCATAGAGGGTCGGCAGCACCACGAGCTGGCCCTTGCTGGTGACCTCGAAATAGCTCGAGGCGGTCGCATCGTCCATGCGGGCGTCGACGCGGTCGGACAGCACCGCCTGGACGATATCCGTCGACGAGTTGAAGACCGATTTTTCGATGGCTGCCTGGCCCTTGCCGGTGCAATCCGTGCTCAGCTTGTCGACCAGGAAATCCGATGCGCTGCCTGCCGAAACGCCGATCCGCTTGCCGCAGAGCGGGGTGTCGCCGCTGAAACTCGCCTTCTTGTCCGGCGACGTCGAAACAGCCAGGCCGGCCTTCAGGAACATGACGAAATCGACCTGCTTGAGCCGCTCCGGCGTGGCGGAGAAAGTCTCCCAAGCGACCTTGAAACGGCCGGCCGCCAGGCCCGGTATCATCGAGGGGAAAGGTGTGCGCGCCACGTCCAGCTTGGCGCCGACCAGCTTGGCCACCTCACCGGCCAGTTCTATGATAATCCCGGTCTGTTTGCCGTCGGCGTCGAGATACTCGAAAGGCGCATAGTCCAGCGTGTTGGCGACGGTCAGCATGCCGGTCTGCTGAACCTCGGCCGATTTCGTCACCTTGGCGGCGCCTGAAGGTCCGCTCCAGACTATGGCAAGTGCGGCCAGCGCCAAACCTGCCATCTGTAAATGTGCTCTCATTTTCGTTCCCCTTTTTTGATTACAACGTTTCCTGCAGTCTGCTCTCCAATCAGGGCCTCGCGTCCTCATCGCCGCAGCCAAGCATTGATCCGTCTATGTACCGGCTGCTTCCGCAGCCTTTTTCTTGCGGTAATGGTAGTTCTTGTCGATGCGCTCCATCAGATAGTCGCCGTAGAGCACCGGCTCATATTTCGGCTGGCTACCGGCCGGCACGCAGACCGGCAGCGCCTCGATCGTTTCATCCATGGACGGGTCGAAGAAGAAGGGCTGGGAATAGCGCTCGCGCCCCGACCGGTTGATGACGCGATGCGGCGTCGAGACGAACTGGTCGTTCGACCAGCGCGCCAGGATGTCGCCGACATTCATCACGAAGGAGTCCGGGACCGGAGGCGCGGGAACCCATTCGCCCGCCTTGTTCTTGACTTCCAGGCCGCCGACATTGTCCTGCGCCAGCAGTGTAATGAAGCCGTAATCGGTGTGAGGGGCCGAACCGAATAGCCCCTCCTCATGCGGCTGCGTCGGGTAGTGCAGCAACCGCAGGAAGGTTGTCGGCTGATCGAAATAACGGTCGAGACTGTCGGTCGGAAGTCCAAGCGAAAGAGCGATGGCGCCGACCATTTTGCGGGCCAGTGTGCTCATCTCATCGACATAGCGTTCAATCGTTGGCCTGAAGCCAGCAAGCGTTGCCTCGTCCGGCCACTGGTTGGGACCCTGCAGCGGCTTGTCGGCCAATGTCCTGGGGTCGTCGGCCTCGACCTCGTGCATGAAGAAGATCGATTCGCTCTGGTTCGGCTTGCTTACTGTCGCCACCGACGACGTCACGATCGTCGAGCCGGCAAAGGGCAGGTAGCCGCGGAAATTCCTGTCGATCTTCAGCGCCAGTTTCTGCTCCTCGGGCAGAGCGAAGAAGCGCTTGCTGGCTTCGCGAACCGCTTCGACGTCGGCACGCGGGATCGGATGCCCGACGACATAGAGGAAGCCGATCGTCTCGAGATGGCGGCGCAGTGTCGCCGCCGTCGCGGCGATCGCTTCCTGGTCATCGCCATAGAGCGCCGACACATCGATGATCGGAATTTCGGAAAAGTCGCCGCGTGCGTCCATTCGAACACCTTCTCTTGAACATAAGATACAGTACTGTATTTCTACACATCCAAATCGCCTCAGCAATAGGCTTTCGAGCGCAACGGGAAAAACGCGGCACAATGGCACCACGCAAGATAATCATCGACACCGACCCAGGTCAGGATGACGCGTTCGCGATCCTTTTCGCGCTAGGCTCGCCAGCCGAACTCGAGGTAGTCGGCATCACGACAGTCGGCGGCAACGTGCCGCTTGCCCTAACGTCGAAGAATGCGCTCAAGGTCGTGGAACTTGCCGGACGACCCGATGTGCCGGTCTATGCCGGCTGCCCGGCGCCGATGGTGCGCAAGCTGATCACGGCCGAGTATGTTCACGGCGAAACGGGCCTCGACGGCGCCGATCTGCCCGAACCCGTCACACCGCTGCAGAGCGAGCACGCAGTCAATTACCTGGTGCGCACGATCATGGATGCGCCGGAAGGCGCGTTGACCGTCTGCACGCTCGGGCCGATGACCAACCTGGCCATGGCCATGACCATGGAACCGAAAATCGTCCCTCGGCTGCGCGAAGTCGTGCTGATGGGCGGGGGCTTTTTTCAAGGCGGCAATGCCACGCCTGCCGCGGAGTTCAACATCTTTGTCGATCCGCATGCCGCGCACAAAGTGTTCGACAGCGGCGTCCCGGTGACGATGGCCGGCATCGACTGCACCTACACTGCCCTGATGACGCCTGAATGGCTCGACGCCCTGCGCGCCACCGGCAGTCGCGCGGCGATCGAGGCCGCCAACATGGCCGACTTCTATCGCCAATACGGCACCCACAAATTCGCGACGGCGGCGCGTCCCATCCACGATGCGTGCGTCACCGGTTACCTTCTGGCCCCGGGGATCTACGAGCAGCGCCAGTGCGCCGTGACGGTCGATATCGTCTCGCCCGAAACCATAGGCATGACCGTCGTCGACTGGTGGCACGTCACCGGCCGCCGCAAGAACTGCAATGTCCTGCGCCGGATCGATCCGGCGCCGTTCTTCACGCTGATGCTGGAGCGGATCAGTGCACTGCCCTGAAAATGCGTATCCGGCGATAGACGGTGACACGGAGAATTGCGAAGCAGTCACGGGGCGGTTCGATAGGCGAATCGGCCATGCGCGTTGCGCGCGGCGACGAAGGTCTCGAATTTCATGAACGGGAAAGGCGTGCTGGCGAAAACGAAACGACCGCCTCGACCGGCGGTGCGATCAAAAGCGGCGCGGCAGACGCTCAGCCGTGAGGCCTGGATTGCGGCGGCGCGCAAGGTGCTGGAAAAGCGCGGCATCGGCGAGGTCAAGATCGACCGCCTGGCGCAGCAGTTGAAGGTCACGCGGGGCAGCTTCTATTTCCATTTTGCCAGCCTGGCGGACCTTCGCGGCGGCCTCTTGCAGGAATGGCGAAACAGCAATTGCGCGCCGTTCTGGGCGATGCGCGAGATCCACGACATAGACGGCCTGCAGTTCTTCACCGACATCGTGCATGTCTGGGTGGATGAAGCCCCTTTCAGCCCGCTGCTTGACTTGGCTGTTCGCGATTGGTCACGGACATCGAAAAAGCTCGCTCAGGAAGTCAAGGACATCGACGATCTGCGCATCGCGCTGCTCATCCGGGCGTTCCGCGCCATGGGCTATTCGGAAGACGAGAGCATCGTGCGGGCGCGCATCACCTATTTCCACCAGATCGGCCAGTACGCACTGTCCTTCAAGGAAGACCCGGCCGTGCGCCGCCGCTACCAGCCACTGTTCGGAGAAGTGCTGCTCGGACCGCTCGTTCAAGAACCCGGCACGGCGCCGAAGTCGACGGAGATGCGGGCCGATCGTCGTTAGGACCTCTGGCTGGAAACAGTCGTGCCATCTGGAACGGTCGGGCCGCGTTGTGGCGAGGAGCAGCACCTGTCGCAAAATCGCCATAGGCGGCAGTAAACTTCGAAGCCATTGTCCTTCAATCTCCGGAACCGTGCTAGAGAGCGCTACCGATTGAATAGCGCCTGCTGGTTCGAGGTCCCATTGACAAAACGGCTATCGGATTTCGACGTTGGCTTGCTGCTGACACTCGATGCGCTGTTGAAGCACCAGAACGTCACCCATGCGGCGTCGAGATTGAACATTACCCAATCGGCCTTGTCGGCCCGCCTGACGCGGCTGCGTCAATTGCTGAACGACCCTGGCACTTGAGCCCGAACTCGTCCGGCTGCTCGGTTGAGCGATTTCGTGAATACTGCTCATCTGTTCGACCCCGCCACAAGCAAACGTGTCTATCGCATTGCCGCAACGGACAATCCGGCAGCGATCCTGGCTCCGGACCTCATTCCGCGGTTCAAATCCCAAGCTCCCAACGCAAAGGTCGCCTTTACGGTGCCCGACAAGCCGAGGATCGTCGAGCACCTGGAGCAGGGCGACATCGATCTCTTCATCGGAGCCGCGGAAGACGTTCGAGTGGCCTGATCAGGCAGAAACTGTTCGAAGAGGAATTCGTCACCGCCCAGGGGCACGGCCATCCGCGCGGCAAGGGACCGATCACCCTGGACGAATTCTGTGCCCTCGACCATCTGCTCATTTCGACGATGCAGCGCCATGGCGGCGTGGACGCCCCACCGATGTTGGATGCCAATCGGGGTTTACAGCCGACGTCGGCCATTGCCCAGCCGCAGCGCGAGCCAGCCCTCAAGCGCCAACCTGAGCCAGAGTTCATGGCACAAATATAAGAAATATGTATGTAAGAAATACCACGATATGGACAGCGCCCGTCAAGAATGTTGTTCTTTCAGTACTAAAGCTCACATTGCATATGAAGAGCGCTAAAATCAAAAGCACTGTGTCAGTCGCTGGAAGCCCCAGGGTTAACCCTCTGCCCGTCAGCAGGCTGGCGGCTGCGACCGCCGGTATTGTCAAACCGATTGTGGCGCAAGCGGAACCCATCGCGACATTCAAACCGCGTTGCAGCTCATTGTTGAGTGAAGCGCGAACCGCCGAAATGGCCTCCGGCATCAACACCAGCCCGGCGATCATTGCCCCCACAATACTGTCAGCCTGGGTCACCTGGTAGGCAACGAGCGTATCTTCGACGCTTGCCGCGACCTGCTCGGCGAGCATGACAATGCCGATCAGGCCGGCCATCAGCAACAGAGCGCTGGCAAAGACGCTTTCGTGAGGAGCAGTCCGCAGCGAAACGCCGTGGGCCTGCCCTTCGACAAAGTCTTCTCGGTGGCGGACAGTCTGCGCGAACACAAAACTTGCATAAAGCAGCACCGAAAGCACGCTCACAAAGCCAAGTTGAGCTGCCGAAAATGTGCCCGGCCCCGTAGCTTGTGTGTAGGTCGGCAGAATAAGCGTCATGATGGTCAGCGCGATCAGAACCGCCAAATATGCGCTGGTCCCTTGTCGAACAATTGCCTGCTTGCGATGGCGCCAGCCGCCAAGCGCAAGACACGTGCCGACGACGCCGGTAGATGCAATCATCACCGTTGAAAAGACGGACTCACGTGCAAGCGTAGGGTTGTTCTCTCCATGCAGCATCATGGAAACGATGATCGACACCTCGATTGCCGTCACGGCAAAAGTCAGCACCAATGTGCCGTAGGGCTCTCCTACACGCCGAGCCACCGCCTCGGCGTGGTCGAGCACCACGAAAATGGTGGTGAACATGATCGCACTCGAAAGCGCTCCGACGAGTATCCTGACGCCCAGCGAACCTTCGTCCGCCGACAGCCCGCCTGCCCTGACGGCGACAGCCATCACCAAGGCGGCCAGCGGCATCGCATATGAAGTCACCGAACGTCCGAAACCGCTCATGCAAGCCCCTGCGCGCTGCTGCGAACCGTGGCTGCATTCGCGCACCGACAGATCGAAGCGTTCACCCGTTCACGCCGTCTTCTGCGTCACCAAGCCCAGTTCCTCCACCATCGCCTCGCGCATCAGGAACTTCTGCGGCTTGCCGGTCACCGTCATCGGCAATTCGGTGCGGAAGCGGATGTGGCGGGGGATCTTGTAATGGGCGATCTGGCCGGCGCAGAAGTTTCTGACCTCCTGCTCGGTGGCGATCTGGCCGGGCTTGAGCACGATCCAGGCGCACAGCTCCTCGCCATATTTGGCGTCGGGAATACCGAACACCTGCACCTCCTTGACCTTTGGATGGCGGTAGAGGAATTCCTCGACCTCCCTGGGATAGACGTTCTCGCCGCCGCGGATGACCATGTCCTTGACCCGGCCGACGATGTTGCAATAGCCCTCGGCGTCGATGGTGGCGAGGTCGCCGGTGTGCATCCAGCCGTCGGCGTCGATCGCCTCGCGGGTCTTGTCGTCGTCGTCCCAGTAACCCTTCATCACCGAATAGCCGCGCGTGCAAAGCTCACCCGGTACGCCGACCGCAACTGTAGCGCCATCGGCATCGACCGCCTTGACCTCGACATGGGGGTGGATGCGCCCGACGGTCGAGACGCGCTTTTCCAGGGGGTCGTCGACGCCGCTCTGGAACGACACCGGGCTGGTCTCGGTCATGCCGTAGGCGATGGTCACCTGTTCCATATGCATCAGCGACACCACCTTTTTCATCACCTCGATCGGGCATGGCGAACCGGCCATGATGCCGGTGCGCAGGCTGGAGAGATCGAAGGCGGAAAAATCCGGATGATCCAGCAGAGCAACGAACATGGTCGGTACGCCATAGAGCCCGGTGCAGCGTTCCTGAGCCACCGCCTTCAGCGTGGCGCCGGCGTCGAACCCTTCTCCCGGGAAAACCATGGTGGCGCCTTTCGAGACGCAACCCATCGTGCCCATCGACATGCCGAAGCAGTGGTAGAGCGGCACTGGTA
>NZ_RZRA01000900.1:0-2297 GCF_003998945.1 Mesorhizobium sp. M7A.F.Ca.CA.003.01.2.1
GATCGAGGGCAATCCCAACTTCAAGCTGCTGAGCGTGCAGGCGAGCTCGCACGACCAGGTGCATCTCAGGACCGACCAGGCGCCGTTTACCGACAAGCGCATCCGCCGCGCGCTGGCGCTCACGATCGACCGAGAGGCTGTGGTCAAGGGCCTGCTCAAGGGCCGCGCCATCGTCGGCAACGACACGCCGTTCGCGCCGATCTTCCCCTCGGCCGATCCATCGGTGCCGCAGCGCAAGCAGGACATTGCCGAGGCCAAGCGGCTGCTTGGCGAGGCGGGCGTGCCCAACGGCTTCGAGGTGACGCTGACCACCGAACGCGCCTATGACATTCCCGACTATGCGGTCATCATCCAGAACTTCGCCAAGAAGGCCGGCATCGACGTCAAGCTCAATGTCCTGCCGCAGGACGCCTATTACGGCTCGGCGACGTTTGGCAGTTCGCCATGGCTGGATTCGGTGCTCGGCATCACCGACTATGGCCACCGCGGCACGCCCGACATCTTCCTCAACGCCACGCTAAAGAGTTCGGGAGCTTGGAACGCGGCACATTTCAACAACCCGGCCTATGACGCGCTGCTGCTTGACTACTCGAAGGCGCGCGACCTGCAGGCACAGCGCCTTGTTGCCCGCAAGATCCAGACCTTGCTGCTCGACGAGACGCCGGCGATCATCAGCTACTTCTCGCAATACAGCCGCATCGTCAGCTCCAAGGTCGAGGGCGTACGCTTCACCGCGATTTCGCATCTCCTGCTCGACCGCGTTTCCTTCGTCCAGGCATGATCGCGACATGCTGACCGGTCGCATTCTGTCAGCGCGTGTGGGCACACTTGTCCTCACCCTGTGGCTGGTCAGCATTCTGGTGTTCTTCGCCGGGCAGGTCCTGCCCGGCGATGTGGGCCGTGTCATGCTCGGGCCTTTTGCCGACGCGCAAGCGGTGGCGGAACTGAACAAGCGGCTAGGCGCCGACCAGCCGGTTCTCGTCCAGTATTGGCTCTGGTTCAGCAAAGCGGTCACCGGTGACTTCGGCACCTCGCTGTCGATGCGCGGGCCGGTGGCGCCCTTCGTGCTGGAAAGCCTCAAGCGCTCCGCGGCGCTTGCCGGGATTATTTTGCTCTTCCTCGTTCCGCTCGGCGTTGGTGCCGGCGTCATCGCCGGTCTCAATGCGGGCCGCCTCATCGACCGGCTGATCGTGATGGCGGGCGTCTCCTTCGGCATTGTGCCTGATTTCGTTTCCGGCCTGATGCTGCTCATCGTTTTCGGCCTGTGGCTGAACTGGTTCCCGATCTCCGGAGTTGCGCCCGATGGCGCGGGCTTCTGGACGCATGGCTATTATCTGATCCTGCCGGCGCTGCCGCTGGTGCTGAACCTTTCCGGCTATATCGCCCGGATGACGCGAGCAGGCGTGATCGAGGCGATCGCCGCCGATTACACGCGCACCGCCGTCCTGAAAGGGCTCGAGCGGCGCGAGATCATCTTTCGGCACGTGCTGCGCAATGCGCTGACGCCGACCGTCGCGGTGCTGGCGACGCAGACCGGATACATGCTGGGTGGGCTGGTGGTGATCGAGGCGTTGTTCGGCATCCAGGGACTTGGCAATCTGGTCCTGAACGCGGCCAAGGCCCGTGATTTCCCGATGCTGGAGGCAGGCGTATTGGTGATGGCGGCCATCTTCGTGCTGTCGGCGGCGGCCGGCGACCTCTTGCTGGCGCTGCTCGATCCGCGGCAACGCCGCCGGACCTCGCCATGACGGATCTGGCCGAGTTTCCCGCACTGCAGCGCGCCGTGGCGGGCTTTTCGGCAGTGCGCCGGATTCGCAGTGCTTTCGCCGGATTGCCGCCGTCGGTCGTGGTCGGATTGCTGCTGCTTTTGTTCTGGGTCGCTTGCGCCATAGCAGGCAACCTCTTCGTTCCCTACGATCCCTATGCCGAGGATTTCCTGGCGACGCTGACGCCGCCCGATGCGCTGCACTGGTTCGGGACCGATCAGCTCGGCCGCGATGTGCTGTCCCGCATCATCGTCGGTTCGCGCGACATCCTGCTGGTTGCGCCGCTGGCGACGCTGGCCGGGGTTGCCGCCGGCAGCATCATCGGCCTGGTGCTCGGCTATTTCGAGGGCCTCACTGATGCCATCGGCGCGCGGCTGCTCGATACGCTGATGGCGTTTCCGTTCATCGTTCTCGTCACCATGACGCTGGTGGCGATCGGCCCGTCGAACCTGACCGTCATCCTGGTGATCGGCATCGCCTACGCGCCGCTGGTGGCGCGCACCGTTCGCGCCGCCGTGCGTGAGCAGAAGC
>NZ_RZRA01000901.1:0-2294 GCF_003998945.1 Mesorhizobium sp. M7A.F.Ca.CA.003.01.2.1
GCTTTGCCCCGGGTGCCGGCTGCCTCGCTGCCGACCTCGAAATCGGCCATCCTCTCCAGCGCCCTGACCAGGGCCGAATGATCCTCCTTGGCGCCGCCATTGGCCGCGCAGGCGTTGAACAGCTGCTGCGTGGTCGACGTGTTGGGCAGCGACACGCCGAGCGCTTTCGCGCCCTCCAGCGCGAGGTTCAGATCCTTCTGGTGCAGTTCGATCCGAAAACCCGGGGCGAAGGTGCGCTTGACCATACGCTCGCCATGCACTTCCAGAATGCGCGAAGCCGCCAGCCCGCCCATCAGCGCCTGCCTGACCTTGGCCGGATCCGCGCCGGCTTTCGAAGCAAAAACA
The DNA here is from genome assembly GCF_003998945.1 of Mesorhizobium sp. M7A.F.Ca.CA.003.01.2.1. Lineage (NCBI taxonomy): Bacteria > Pseudomonadati > Pseudomonadota > Alphaproteobacteria > Hyphomicrobiales > Phyllobacteriaceae > Mesorhizobium > Mesorhizobium sp. M7A.F.Ca.CA.003.01.2.1. The sequence goes on from NZ_RZRA01000901.1 coordinate 346, forward strand.
AGCGCTTCGGCGACGGCTTCAATGGTCAGCGCGACGACGATCTGGTTGGCCACCTTGGTGGTCTGGCCAACGCCGTTGGGCCCGACCAGGGTGATGTTCTTGCCTATCTTCTCGAACACGGGCTTGGCGCGCTCGAAGGGTTTCTCCTCGCCGCCGACCATGATGGTGAGCGACGCCGCCTTGGCGCCAACCTCGCCGCCCGAGACCGGCGCGTCGAGATAGTCGCAGCCTAGATCGTTGATTTTCCTGGCAAAAATCTTGGTCTCGATCGGTGAGATCGAGCTCATGTCGATGACCAGCTTGCCTTTGGTCAGACCGGACGCGACGCCGTTCTCGTGAAACAGCACATCGGCGACCTGCGGTGTGTCGGGCACCATCAGAATGATGATGTCGGCGGCCTTCGCCACGGCAGCATGGCCGGTGACTGACGTTAGGCCCTTGGCGACGAGATCGGCTGAGAGTTGCGATCGATGGTCGCTGGCTATGATCCTGTAGCCCGCGTCCAACAGGTGCCCCGCCATCGGTGCGCCCATGATGCCGAGGCCGATGAAGCCGATGGTTTCCATTTTGGTTCTCCAGTTGCTTGTGTGAAACGCCCCCTCATCCGGCCGCTAGCGCGGCCATCTTCCCCCGAGGGGAGAAGAGAAGCCGACGTTGGTGCCTGTCTCTTCTCCCCACCGGGGAGAAGGTGGCCCGAAGGGCCGGATGAGGGGGCGCGGCGTTGGCTAGGCCGCAGCACTTCCCTGCCCGGCTAATGCTTGAAACCACCCCAGCCCAGCCTCCGTCCCGGCCTTCGGCTTGTATTCCGCCCCGATCCACCCGGAATAGCCGATGCGGTCGATGTGCTCGTACAGGAAGGGAAAATTGATCTCGCCCGTCCCCGGCTCGTGACGGCCTGGATTGTCCGCAAGCTGGATATGCGCGATGCGGTCGAGGTTTACCTCGATGGTACGGGCGAGATCCCCCTCCATGATCTGCATGTGATAGATGTCGTATTGCAGGAACAGGTTCTTCGACCCGACACGGTCGATAAGCGCCAACGCCTGATCGGTATAATTGAGAAAAAAGCCCGGGATATCGCGCGTGTTGATCGGCTCGATCAGCAGCCTGATGCCGGCCTGCTCCAGCTTTTCCGCCGCGAAGGCAAGGTTTTCGGCAAAGACGTCCTCCAGCACCTTGCGGTCGGCGCCGGTGGGCACGATGCCGGCTAGGCAATTGACCTGCTGGCAGCCGAGCGCCTGCGCGTAGGTGATCGCCTTGGCGATGCCCTGGCGGAATTCCGGCACGCGGTCCGGCAGCACGGCAATGCCGCGTTCGCCCTTGCCCCAGTCGCCGGCCGGCAGGATGAACAGCACCTGGGTCACGCCGTTCTTCTTCAGCCGGGCGGCGACGACATCGGGCGCATGGTCATAGGGGCCGATATATTCGACGCCCTTGAAGCCGGCGCGGGCGGCGGCATCGAAACGGTCGAGGAACTCATGCTCGCCAAAGAGCATCGAAAGATTGGCTGAAAAACGCGGCATTCTTTTTCTCCTTTTCTCCGCCAAGCCTAATCCAGCATGACGATCGACGTCGGCGCATCTTCGTGGCTCTCGGCAAGCTCCTCGAATTCGGTGATCTTGTCGATCTCGGTGCCCATCGAGATGTTGGTGACGCGTTCGAGGATGAATTCGAGGACAACCGGAACCCGGTGTTCTTTCATCAACCGCTGCGCCTCCTTGAAGGCACCGGCGAACTCTTCCGGCTTGCGCACCCTGACCGCCTTGCAGCCCATCGCCTCGGCGACGGCAACATGGTCGACGCCATAGCCGGCCTCGGGATCGCCTGCCCGGTTGATGTTCTCGAAGGCAAGGTCGACCTCGAAGTCCATCGAGAAACCCCGCTGCGCCTGGCGGATCAAGCCGAGATAGGCGTTGTTCACGACGACATGGAGATAGGGCAGCTTGTGC
>NZ_RZRA01000902.1:0-2294 GCF_003998945.1 Mesorhizobium sp. M7A.F.Ca.CA.003.01.2.1
CCTATGGCGACGTCGTGCCCTCGCCATGGGCGGACCGCCGCATCCTGGTGACCAAGGAGCCGGTTGGCGTCATCGCCGCCATCACGCCGTGGAATTTTCCGTCCTCGATGCTGGCCCGCAAGCTCGGCCCGGCGCTCGCCGCCGGCTGCACCGCCGTGGTCAAGCCTGCGTCGCAGACGCCGTATTCGGGTCTCGCCTGGGGCGCGCTCGCAGAGGAAGTCGGTTTCCCCAAGGGCGTCGTCAACATCCTGACCGGTTCGGCCAGCGAGATCGGCGACGAGATCTGCGCCAATCCGCTGGTGTCGAAGATCACTTTCACCGGCTCGACCGAGGTCGGCAAGCTTCTCATCCAGAAGTCGTCGGTCACCGTCAAGAAGGTGTCGATGGAACTCGGCGGCAACGCGCCGTTCATCGTTTTCGACGACGCCGACCTCGAGCGTGCCGTCGCCGGCGCCATCACCGCCAAGTACCGCAATTCCGGCCAGACCTGCGTTTGCACCAACCGCTTCCTTGTCCAGGCAGGTGTCTATGACAAGTTCGTCGAGAAGCTCGCTGCCGCCAGCAACGCGCTGAAGGTCGGCTCCGGCCTCGAGGACGGCGTGCAGCAGGGGCCGCTGATCGACGAGAAGGCGGTCGAGAAGGTCGAGGAACTGATCGCCGACGCCACATCAAAGGGCGGCAAGATCGTTGCCGGCGGCAAGCGCCATGCGCTCGGCGGTTCGTTCTTCCAGCCGACGGTCATCGCCAACGCGACACCCAAGATGCGCTTCATGAAGGAAGAGATCTTTGGCCCGGTCGCACCGGTGTTCAAGTTCGAGACCGAAGAGGAAGCCGTCGCCCTCGCCAACGACACCGAATTCGGCCTTGCCTGCTACTTCTACACCGGTGACCTCGGCCGCGCCTTCCGAGTGATGGAAGGGCTGAAATACGGCATGGTCGGGGTCAATGAAGGCCTCATCACCACGCCGGAGGCGCCGTTCGGCGGCGTCAAGGAATCCGGCCTCGGCAAGGAAGGCGGGCATCAGGGCATCGAGGATTATCTCGACACCAAATATGTCTGCATCGGCGGCCTCGGCCTCTGATAGGCTATCCCTGGGATGGGGAGGCCGATGGCCTGCCCATCTCTCATGGAAAAACCAGCCGAAGTCTTCTGGATCAACTGGCATTTACGGGCATGGCGATGAAGGACGGCGAGGTTTTCGGCACGACGCAGGCTGGCGAGCAGGTGCGTCGCTTCACGATCAGGGGCGGCGGCATCACAGCCAACATCATCGGTCTGGGCGCGATCATCCAGGATTTGCGCCTGACCGGGCACGATGCTCCGCTGGTGCTCGGCTATGACAGTCTGGAAGGCTACGAGACGGATACGGCCTTCTTCGGTGCGGTCGTCGGCCGCTATGCCAACCGCATCCGCGACGGCCGCTTCACCATTGGCGGCAGCCGCTACCAGACCGAGCAAAACTTCCTCGACAAGCATACGCTGCATGGCGGCTCGCAAGGTTACTCCCACCGGCCGTGGACGGTTTCCTTGCATGGCAGGGATTTCGTCACGCTGACGCTGCACGATCCCGACGGCACGATGGGTTTTCCCGGCGCGCTCGACGTCACCTGCACCTACCGGCTGAAGATCCCCGGCACGCTCAGCGTCGAGCTGACCGCCACCTGCGAGGAGCCGACGCTGTGCAATCTCACCCAGCATTCCTATTTCAACCTGGATGATGGCGGCGCAGGCGACATTCTCGCCCACAGGATGATGCTGAATGCCGGCGCCTACCTGCCGGTCGATGGCGACATGATCCCCACAGGCGTGGTCAAGCCGGTTGACGGCACGCCATTCGATTTCCGCCAGGCGCGGCCGCTGCGCATGGAAACCGAGGGTGATCAACTGCCCTACGACCAGAATTTCTGCCTTGCTTCGGCACGCGGGCCGCTCAAGCAGGCGGCATGGACGCAAGGCGCCAGTTCCGGTGTCGAGATGGAGGTCTGGACCACCGAGCCCGGCGTCCAGCTCTATACCGGCCAGTATGTGACGCCGCGCACCGGGCTGGAAGGGCGGAACTACAAGGCCTTTTGCGGCTTCTGCCTGGAGCCGCAGATTTGGCCGGACGCGCCGAACCGGCCTTATTTCCCGCAAGCAACGCTGTGGCCGGGCGCGATCTACCACCACGTCACGGAATACAGGTTCCGCCTGCCCTAGTTTTTCCGACCTTAGCCTTCGAAAGCCGCCCGCAGCGTCTCGAACGGCGCCAGCGCGCCGCGCACTTGCACCACGGCGGCGGCGACACGATGCGCAC
>NZ_RZRA01000903.1:0-2291 GCF_003998945.1 Mesorhizobium sp. M7A.F.Ca.CA.003.01.2.1
GCTATGTCGCGCTTTCGCTGGCCAATATGGCCGCCGGCGGCATTCCTCCGGGCTTCAACGTCATCACCGGCGCGCTCTATGAAAAAGACACCGCGCAGATCTACGACGGCATCCTGTCCGGCAAGTAACATCCAATCTCAACAGTCGCGGCCGCCCAACGGTCGCGACTGGCTCTCCATTTCGCCGAGCCCTTCGCACGCGATGTGCAACGCTCAGCCTTCCACTCATGTCGCGGATTGCCTGTGGAAAATCATTCGCTCGTCCCACGCCTGATCGCACGGCCGGAATTCGGCCCTTTCGTGCTGCTCGTCGTCGAGATCGCCGTTTTCTGGAGTTTCAACCACGACTTCCTGTCGCCGCAGAACATCTCCAACACGCTGGCTTTCACGGTCGAGCTCGGCCTGATCGCGCTGGCGATGACGCTGTTGATGACGTCCGGCGAGTTCGACCTCTCGGTCGGCTCCCTGTTCGGCTTCTCGCCGGTCTTGATGTGGACCCTGTTCAACAGCGGCCTGACCTCGCTCGAAGCCGGCTTTGTCGCCGCGCTGCTGGTCGCCGCCTTCATCGGGCTGGTCAATGGCTGGTTCGTGACGCAGCTCAAGATCCCATCCTTCCTGGTGACGCTCGGCATGCTGCTGGTGGTGCGCGGCACCGCCCTTTTCGTCACCGACGGTTTTCCCCAGCGCACCTGGAGTGCGGAGGGCAGTTGGCTGGCGGAAGCGCTGGTCGGCGACTTCTTCATCGGCCCGTTCCGCATCTACATGTCACTGTTCTGGTTCATCGCCGCGGCGATCGCGCTCGGCTACGTACTGACGCAAAGCCGCACCGGCAACTGGATCCAGGCGGCCGGCGGCAACCCGAGCGCGGCGCGGGCGCGCGGCGTCAATGTCAGCGGGGTCAAGATCGGCCTGTTCGTGCTGTCGTCGGTCATGGCCTCGCTTGCCGGCGTCATCTCTTCGTTGCGCACGTCCGCCGCCAACCCCAACAGCGGTACCGGCTATGAGTTGGAAGTCATCGCCATGGTGGTGATCGGCGGTACCGCACTTACCGGCGGGCGCGGCACGATCATCGGCACCGTGCTCGGCATCCTGATCCTGCGTGTGATGCGCAACGGCATCGTGCTGATCGGCGTGCCTGGTCTTGCCTATAACATCTTCATCGGTGCCATCATCCTCGGCATGATGGCACTGCATTCATGGCTGGAACGCCGGCATCAGGCGGGGACTTGAACCATGGCCGAGCCACTGATCCGCATGACGAACATCCGCAAGTCCTACGGCCGCGTGCAGGCGCTGGAGGATGCCAATTTCCATGTCAATGAACGGGAGATCGTCGGCTTGCTTGGCGACAATGGCGCCGGCAAGTCGACGCTGATCAAGGTGCTTTCGGGTGCCGTTCCGCTGACCAGCGGCGATATCTTCATCCGTGGCAAGAAGGTGAGCCTGCGCAGCACCAGCGACGCCATCGCCCATGGCATCGAGACGATCTACCAGGACTCCGCACTGGTCACGCAACTGTCGATCGCCCGCAATCTGTTCCTCGGGCGCGAGCCGATCAAGCCGCCGCGCTTCCTCAACCGGATGGACCAGGAGGCGATGAACACGGTTGCCCGCGATTTGCTCAAGCAGGTCGGCATCACGAAGAACATCCCGCCGACGACGCCGATCGGTTCGCTTTCCGGCGGCGAGCGTCAGGCGGTGGCGATCGCGCGCGCCATGCATTTCGACAGCGACCTGATCATCCTCGACGAGCCGACCAACAATCTCGGCGTCGCCGAAACACAGGGCGTGCTGAGTTTCGTGCGCAGCGCCCGCGATTCCGGTCACTCCTGCATTTTCATCGCCCACAACATCCACCATGTCTTCCAGGTGGTCGACCGCATCGTCGTCATGCGCCGGGGCAAGGTGGTCGCCGACGACATCGACCCGAAGACGACCAGCGTGGCGGAGGTAGAGCGGATCATCACCGGCATGTCGGACAAGGAAATCCGCGATGCCATCACCGATGGCAAGCCGTCGCACTGACTGTCGGGTGATGGCGGCAATCACCGCTGCCTCAGATCGCATCGCTTGTCTGGCGCGGCATCGCAGGGCGCATAGGTAGCGGCATGAAAGCCACCGTCTCGGATATTGCCCGCAATGCGGGCTGTGGGTAGCGGCATGAAAGCCACCGTCTCGGATATCGCCCGCAATTGCGGGCTGTCGACCGCAACGGTCGACAGGGTGCTGAACAACCGGCCGGGTGCGAGTGCGGCCAACCGCCAGCGCGTCATGGAGGCGGCCAAGCAACTC
>NZ_RZRA01000904.1:0-2288 GCF_003998945.1 Mesorhizobium sp. M7A.F.Ca.CA.003.01.2.1
ACAGGTGTCACCGACGTCGCTGTCGCCACGCCGAGCACCGTGATCAACGGCACGACCTATGCCTTCCAGGGCACCAATCCGACCTCGACGGTCAGCGTCGGCGCGGTCGGTGCGGAACGCACCATCACCAATGTCGCCGCGGGGCGGATCAGCTCGACGTCGACCGACGCCCTCAACGGCTCGCAGCTCGCCGCCACCAACCAGGCCGTCGATGCCATCGGCACCACCGTCAACAATCTTGGCGCTGGCGTGACCAATCTCGGCAACATTGTCAACAACATCGCCGGCGACACCTCGACCGCCTACACCGACGCCAACGGCATCGGCATCCGCTACGCTCGCACTAACGAGGCCGGACTGGCGCAGACCGATTCCTTCGCACAAGGTGTCGGCTCCACCGCTGTCGGCTACCAGGCGACCGCGACCGGGGTCAGCGCGCTGGCGCTCGGCCGCGCCAGCAACGCCAGCATCGACGGCAGCGTGGCGCTGGGCTCGGGTTCGATCTCCAATCGCGCGATCGCTCCGGCTACCGGCCAGATCGCAGCCGGTCCGTCGAACTTCATCCAGTTCAACACGACCGACAAGGCGCTGCTCGGCGCGGTTTCGGTCGGCGACGTCAACTCCTACCGGCAGATCACCAATGTGGCCGACGGCACGCAGGACCAGGACGCGGTGACGGTGCGCCAGCTCGCCGGCGCCATCGCTGCCGTGTCGGTCACCTCGACGAAATACTTCCATGCCAATTCGGCGGCGGGCGACTCGCTGGCGGTCGGCGCGGAGTCGGTCGCGGTCGGTCCGACGACCGTCGTCAACGGCGACAACGGCATCGGCATCGGCAACGGCGCCATCGTCGACCAGACAGCACCCGGCGGAACGGCCATCGGCCAGAACGCGCATGTGCTGCTGGCCGACGGCCTGGCGCTCGGCACCAATTCGACCGCCTCCGGCATCCAGTCGGTGGCGCTCGGCGCCGGCGCCCAAAGCACCTTCATCAACAGCGTCGCGCTTGGTGCGCAGTCCATCACCACGGTCGGCGCACAAACGAACTACGCGGCCTATGGGCTTGCTGGCGCGCAGACCTCGGTCGGCGAGGTGTCGATCGGCGCCGCCGGGGCCGAACGCAAGCTGACCAATGTCGCGGCGGGCTCGGCCGACACCGACGGCGTCAACGTCTCGCAGTTGCGCGGCGTGACGAAAAACGTCACCGACCTGTTCGGCGGCGTTACCACGATCAATCCCGACGGCTCGATCACCGGCCCGACCTACACTATCCAGGGCAACAACTACTCGACCGTCTATGACGGCCTGACGGCCGTCGACAATGCCCTGACCACCATCAGCAATGGCGGCGGCATCAAATACTTCCACGCCAATTCGACGCTGGCCGACAGCATCGCCGGCGGCACCAACGCGGTGGCGATCGGGCCGGAAAGCGTGGCGAGCGGCGCCGAGAGCGTGGCTGCGGGCCATGGCTCGACGGCTACCGGGGCGGGCGCCGTCGCGCTCGGCCAGGGTGCGCAGGCCAACAACGCCCACGATGTGGCGCTCGGCTCCGGCTCGGTGACGCAGACAGCCGTCGGCACCTCCAGCACCGTCATCGGCGGCAAGACCTACACCTTCGCCGGAACGACTCCGACCGGAACCGTCAGCGTCGGCGATGCCGGCGCCGAGCGGACGATCACCAACGTCGCCGCCGGGCGCGTCGATGCCGGCAGCACGGATGCGATCAACGGCTCGCAGCTCTACGCCACCAACACGGCGATCGAGGATTTGAAAGCCGGCGTCGGAAACCTCACCCAGAACGCGGTGACCTATGACGCCCCGGGCGGCGTCAAGTCGAACACCATCACGCTGCAGGGTGGCGACGTCAACGCGCCGGTCGTCATCTCCAATGTCGGCCCCGGCGTCAAAGGGACCGATGCGGTCAATGTCGAACAGATGAACCAGGGCCTGACCGCCGGCAAGAGCTATACGGACAACCGCGTGGCTTACGCTATCGATACGTCCAACGACTACACCGACAAGGTAGCCGCCACGACCCTGCAGCAGGCCAACGACTATACCGACCAGAAGCTCGGCCAGCTCAATTCGGACATCAACGGCATCCGCGACGAGGCCCGGCAGGCGGCCGCGATAGGCCTCGCCGCCGCCTCGCTGCGCTACGACGACCGGCCCGGAAAGCTGAGCGTCGCGGCGGGTGGCGGCCTCTGGCGCGACGCCGGCGCGTTCGCCTTCGGTGCGGGCTACACCAGCGAGGACGGCCGCATCCGCGGCAATCTGTCGGGCAC
>NZ_RZRA01000905.1:0-2287 GCF_003998945.1 Mesorhizobium sp. M7A.F.Ca.CA.003.01.2.1
GGCTGAGCGAACTGCGGCTTCCAGTTCTCGTCGAACCAGCGGGCGCCGAAGGAGTTCGACAGGGCGGTCAGGAAAGCCATGTTCTCGCCCCAGCCGGCCTTGCCGCGCAGGCACACGCCGTTCACGCCATTGGCGCGGTCGGTCATCTTGTCGGCGGCCTGCTTGATGAAGTCCCAGGTCGGCGCGTCGGGCATCTTCAGCCCGGCCTTGTCCATCAGGTCCTTGCGGTACATGACGAAGGAGCTTTCGCCGTAGAAGGGCGCGGCATAAAGCTTGCCGTCGACCGAAAGGCCGCCAGCAATGGCCGGGATGATGTCCTTGGCGTCGTAGTCGTCGCCGAGCTTGTCGAGCGGCAAAAGCCAGCTCTGCTTGGCCCAGATCGGAACCTCATAGGTGCCGATGGTCATCACGTCGTACTGGCCGCCCTTGGTGGCGATGTCGGTGGTGACGCGCTCGCGCAGCACATTCTCTTCGAGCGTAACCCAGTTGAGCTGGATGTCGGGGTTCGCCTTGGTGAAGTCCTCGGTCAGCTTTTGCATGCGGACCATATCGCCATTGTTGACGGTGGCGATGGTGATGGATTCGGCGTGTGCGGCGAACGCAAGCGTGCTGGCCGACAACAAGCCCAGGGTGAGCGTGCGAAGTTTCATCAAATTCCTCCCTTGAACCAAGATGAGCATTTGCCTTGGCTTTGGGCAATTACTCACTTGGCGTGAATTATGTCAAGTCGGATTCGATGCTGCAGCGCAGCACCCGGGCGACACCGCAGGCCGGGACGAGCGGAAATTGCCAGGACGAAGAGCGTCCCGGCCGGATACAGTGCGGCAACAGCGGATGGATCTGCGAGACCAGGTGCAGCCCGCAAGCTTGCCGGTCAGCAGGCGATCTCGGCCAGCAGCCAGTCGCGGAAGGCACGGATCTTCGGCACGTTGCGGCGCGCTTCGGGGTAGACCAGCCAAAAGGCATGGCCGTCGTCGCCAACCAGATCGAAAGGCTGGATCAGGCGCCCACCGGCAAGTTCCGCCTTGAACAGCGCCCTGGTCAGGATCGCGACGCCATGACCGGCGATCGCCGCGTTGGCCTCATAGGCCTGCGCGCCCATGCTGCTGCCGGGCCGTTTGGCGAGATCGTGCGAGTGCACGCCGGCAGCCTCGAACCATTGCGTCCACCAGATGTCGCCGGGATCGAGGATCGGCAGCCGCAACAGGTCCGCCGGTTCCCTGACGCCGCCGATGCTTGCCGCGAGCTTCGGGCTCAGCATCGGCGTGAAATCGGCATCGAGCAGCTTGTAGGCTTCCAGCCCCGGCCATTTGCCGCCGCCCGACCGGATGGCGAGGTCGACATCCTCGCGGGCGAAATCCGTCAGCCGGCTCGATGTTTCGAGCCGCACGGCAAGGGAGGGATGAGCGATCTGGAATGAGCCCAGATGGTGCGCCAGCCAGTTCGAGGCAAAGGTCAGCACCGTCGTGACGCACAGCAATCCGTCGGCGCCGCCACGCGCCGCCGCATAGGCCTGGCCGAGAATGGCGAAGGCCTCGCTGACCGCTGGCGCAAGGCGCTGTCCAGCCTCGGTGAGTGCGATCTGGCGCGGCCGGCGCAGGAACAGCGGCGCGCCGACCCGTTCCTCCAGCACCTTGATCTGATAGCTGACCGCCGCTTGCGTCATGGCAAGTTCCTCGGCCGCCTTGGTGAAGGAAAGATGCCGCGCCACCGCTTCGAACACCCGGATCGCCTGCAGCGGCGGAAGCTGTGAAACCTGCCGAGAGCTGAGGTCCGGCATAAAGCCTCCTTATGGGTCCTTATCGACGTTCGATTGGCAAAGGCCGCCGTCAAGACCGACATTTCCAGTCAACCCGTCATTCGGGTTCAGGATAGCGAAGGTTGACGATCATGACCATGGCGCAGCAAAAATGCACTTCCGCACCCGATCATCGCTGGTTTTCGTGGCTGACGGATGGATTCGGCTGGTTCGCAGCCAAAAAACGGGCACATCTCGACATCAGGGACCTGTCGCCGCATCTGCAGCGCGATCTCGGTTTTCTCGATGGCAACGACCATTTCGGGCGGCACAGCTAGCGCGGTTGGTTTTATCGCAAATCAGTTGTGCTTCCGGTCAGATGCTGGCGAGCAGCGCGGCGGCGGTCCGTTCATCGGTGATGAGGCCGTTGATCAGCCGCCGGTTCGCGGCCGCCAGAATGCCCGGCAGCTTTCGTTCTCCCATCGCCAGTGCGATGACCAGCGATTTCTCGCGTGACGGCAGCGACGCCGACGACACCCGGTCGTTGGT
>NZ_RZRA01000906.1:0-2286 GCF_003998945.1 Mesorhizobium sp. M7A.F.Ca.CA.003.01.2.1
CCGCTTCATTGCCAGCTTCAATCGCGGCTACCGCTCCTTCGGCGGCACCTATACGAGGTGCACGCCCTCGGCGACCGAAGCCATCAGCCGCTACATGAAGGAAGGCGAGACGCTGTCTCGCGACATCGCCTCGCGTTACGGCAACTAATGCATGTCGCCCAAAAGTGGCTGCGGTTTTGGGAGAACGACACGCATAAAAACGAAAACCTAAAGCGCCTCGCCTGAATCCGTTCAAACGCAGCGCGCTTTAGGCACTCGCTCATCGACAACTATCCGAACCATTGCTGGGTACAGCCGATATATCGGCTTGTGCCAGGCGATATCTTGGTGCAATCCTCATGTTGCACTTCTGCAACAGTATTAACGAAACCCTACCGCGCGAAAGCGGAATTAACTCAAACTGAAGGTTTTCGCCCCGCAGGCCGCCCCAATCGGCTAAGTTTGACTCGAACTGAACGCAGTTTCGCACAAGGCAATCGGGCTTTGTAAAAGACGATCAAAAAAATGTCGTATTTACAAATACTTAATTGTCCCTGGGTGTGAAATGAACAGATCAGGCCTGATCCACATCAATGGATCGCAGCTTGAAAGGGTGGACATTCGCTTATGGAACATGGTGTCAACGACATCGACGCGCTGGTCAGGGAAGAAAAACGCTTGACCGCCGTGGAAAGCCACAGCGAGGCCTGGGCGGAAGGTCTCTCCGCCGGGATAGAGCCCGAGATCATTGCCGAAGCAGCGCTCGAAACAGCCTTCGGCGAGATGTTGCGTGCCAATGGCGAGACCTCGGCCCTTGCCCTGCTCGACCGTATGCGTGAAAAGGTGATTGCTGGCGCCTTCGAACCTGAACGGCTGCGGCACTGAACCGACGTCCGGTTCTTTGACGGCAATATGCCGCTCGGGCGTCATGCCCGTAAGCAGGGAGAAACGGGCAGTGAGTTTTTCGATGTCAGGCAAGCCGCGTGGCTTGGTCCTTCGCATCTCTTTCGCCGCTTGCTGTGCCGCGATTCCCCTGGTTGTGTGTCTCGCGAGCAGCCCCGCCTATGCGCTGAGCGAAATCAAGCGCGAAGAGCTCCCCCCGACGGTCACGCCGCCGGCCGACGACATGTCGCCCCCCGGAAGCACCGTGCCAATGCCCAACCCGGTCGGGACGCCGCCGCCGTCTAGCCAGCCGACTGCTCCTGCCGAAGCCGAGCCGGACAGTCCGGCGGATGGCGGCGTGACCAGGCCACGCGTCGATCCGGACACGCCGGTGCCCGAGGTCATCTACGATCTCGGCAAGCTGCCGGAACCAGTGCGGCGCATGCATGATTTGATCGTCGAAGCCTGCAAGGGCGGCGATATCGAAAAGTTGCGGCCGTTGATCGGCACGGGCGACAACACAACGCAATTGTCCCTAACCGACATTGATGGCGATGCCGTCGCCTTCCTCAAGGGCCTCTCGGGAGACCCGGACGGCCAGGAAATCCTGGCCATCCTGGAGGAGGTGCTTGATGCCGGCTACGTCCACCTCGATGCCGGCACGCCACAAGAGCTCTATGTGTGGCCGTATTTCTTCGCCCTCCCGCTGGACAAGCTGGACGCCAAGCAGCGGGTCGAACTGTTCAAGATCGTCACCGCTGGCGATTTCGACGACATGAAGCAGTTCGGCGCCTATATTTTCTATCGCGTCGGTATCACCCCTAGCGGACAGTGGTCATTCTTCGTCGCCGGGGATTGAGAGCGGCTCTTCCCACCCACGGGGGTAGGGAGCCTAGCGGGGCAATGCCTCAGAAAACTCCACCGCCCTACCCTGGCTTGGCGTGGCGATCTCGCCTTCCCACATCACGCGGCGGCCGCGAATGACGGTGCCGACCGGCCAGCCGACCACTTCTCTCCCGTCATAAGGCGTCCAGCCGGCTTTCGAGCCGGCCTGCGCATTGGTGATGGTCTGGCGCCGCTTCATATCGACGATGGTGAAGTCGGCCTCGTAGCCGGCAGCGATGCGGCCCTTTCTCGCCATGCCGAAGATCCGCTGCGGGCCGTGGCTAGACAGGTCGACAAAGCGCTGCAAGGTCAGCCGGCCGGCATTGACGTGGTCGAGCATGATCGGCACCAGCGTCTGCACGCCGGTCATCCCCGACGGTGAGGCCGGATAGGGCTTTGCCTTCTCGGCCAGCGTGTGCGGCGCGTGGTCGGAGCCGAGCACATCGACGATGCCTTGCGCAATGCCATGCCAGACGCCATCGCGATGGCGCGCGGCACGCACCGGCGGGGTCATCTGGATCAGCGGGGCAAGCCTGAGGT
>NZ_RZRA01000907.1:0-2283 GCF_003998945.1 Mesorhizobium sp. M7A.F.Ca.CA.003.01.2.1
GCGAGCAGGCCGAACCGTTCTGGCTGGCGGTGCGCGGCAATCTCGACAGGCTGGCCGATGCGGTCAACTGGTGGCGCATCCTGCGCGAAGGACCGCAGGAGAAGCCGCAATTTTCCGATGACGACCGCGACTTTCTCCGACAGGCGTTCGACCTGCTGCCGGAGGAACCCTGGACCGCGACGATCTGGAAGGACTGGACGGGCAAGATCAGGGAAGCGACCGGCCGCAAGGGCAAGGCGTTGTTCATGCCACTCAGGACAGCCCTTACCGGACTGCCTTCGGGGCCGGAGCTTGCAGATCTATTGCCGCTGATGGGTCGGGAAGGAACGTTGGCCCGACGACCCTGACCTTGCGCTGTTCCGGCGGCAGCGCGGACACGGGCGACGTCACCGGCCTCGCGGAAAGCCGCTTGATCGCCTCGCGGTCGAGCCCACCTTCCAGATTGGCCAGCGTTTCGGGATCGGCGCCCGGATCAGGTTTTGCAACCGGGACTGGAATGAATGATGACGCGTCTGTCTCTGGCTGCGATTGCACCGGATTCGGCGGATTGCCGGCGATGATCTGGAAACCCTGCGCAGCGGCGTTGCAGCCGCAAGCCGGCGGCCGCGACACGCCGGGCCGCTTGTAGAGATAGGCGGTCGGCAATTCGCTGTAAGGCCGGCCGGTGACAGATGACGTCATCGACGCCGAATCGTCGTCCATGCCGCGCGAATAGAAAACCTGCATCTCGGTGCCGGGGCAGCTCGATTCGCAATTCTTCTGGTCGCGTTCGAAATCGCCTGCCGAGGCCGAGTTCGACATAGGGAAAAAGTAGCCGTCGCAGGTGCGCACACAGGACGTGTGGAATTCGCCACCGACGCTCGGAAAATCCGGTACGCCGGGCTGGTTGAGCACACGGCGGACATTGCGCTCCTCGCTGGGATCGTCGGGCTGGTTGGGTTCATCAAGCATATCGAGCTGCTTGCTGTTGCCGCCGAAGAGCTGATCGAACAGGTTTGCGCTGCCGCCGTCGCGGTTCGCTTCCTGCAAAGGCGCACGCCGAGGCGCAACGGTGTCGTCGCGGCAGCCATTGGCGTCGAGCGCCGCCAGGATGCGTCCGCGATCGCGGCGAGAGCCACCGCCAGCCAGCCGCTCGCGCTTGTTTTGCAAGGCGTCGAGATTGGCATTCATGCGGTCGATGGTGGCGTTGAGCCCGGCGCATTGATTGAGGTTGCGGCCAAACAGCGAAAAACCGCACCCGGCCTGGCTCGCCTGGCTGCGAGCCTTCGAAATCTGCTCATGCTGCCTGGCAATCGCGGAATCGTATTTCCGGACTAGCGCCGGACCGCCACCGCCGCCGCGCGAGGACGCGGCAAGATCGGCTTCCAACTGGCGGCAGACCCGCGAAGCAGCCTGTGGCTCGGCTACTCCCCAGGTTGCGGACAACAGCAGGCCAAGCAGCACGACAGCATGCGCCTGCTTCCACCCTCCGCTTGCCATCCGCCCAAACTCCGCCTTCCAAATCGGCTGTTAGCCCCGCAAGGCTACCGTGTTCGCGGTTAACTGCAGTTTACCGCGAAATCCGTGTTCAGCCCAGATTGACGACCGCTTGTGCCTTGTGGGCGGCTTCGACCACGGCAAGCGCCGTCATGTTGACGACGCCGCGCGAGGTGACAGACGGCGTCAATATATGCGCCGGCATGTCGGTGCCGAGCAGGATCGGCCCGACATGTAGCGCATCCGTCATGGTTCTGAGCGCCGTCAGCGTGATGTTTGCCGAATCGAGGTTGGGGAACACCAGCAAATTGGCTTCGCCCTTCAGTCTCGAATGGGGATAGACGCGCTGGCGCAGGTGCTCCGACAGAGCAGTGTCCGCATGCATCTCGCCATCGCATTCAAGGTCAGGCGCGATGCGCGCCAGGATCGCCGCTGCTTGCCGCATCTTCAGGGCGCTGGGCGAATCGCGCGAGCCGAAATCGGAATGCGACAAGAGTGCTGCCTTCGGCTCGATGCCGAAGCGCTGGATTTCTTCCGCCGCCAGCACCGTCATCTCGGCGATTTCTTCCGCCGTCGGGTCGACGGAGACGTGGGTGTCGGTCAGAAAGATGATGCCGCGCTGCGAGATCAGCATGGAAAGCGTCGACAGGTCGTGGTCCTTGATGCCGGCGCGGGGGCCGATGATCAAGGTGACGTTGCGCAGATGCCGCTCGAATCGACCTTCGAGGCCGCAGACCATGGCGTCGGCATCGCCGCGTTTCAGCGCAAGTGCTGCGATCACCGTGTTGTCGGTGCGCACCATAGTGC
>NZ_RZRA01000908.1:0-2281 GCF_003998945.1 Mesorhizobium sp. M7A.F.Ca.CA.003.01.2.1
GCGCCGACATCGCCGAGGTACGCGACATCTACCACAAGCGCCGCGACGTGATGGTCGACGCCTTCGGCCGCGCCGGCTGGACCATTCCGGCACCGGCGGCATCGATGTTCGCCTGGGCGCCGATCCCGGAGCCGTTCAAGCATCTCGGCTCGCTCGAATTCTCCAAGCTGCTCATCGAACATGCCGACGTGGCCGTGGCGCCCGGTGTCGGCTTCGGCGAGCATGGCGACGAATTCGTGCGCGTTGCTCTGGTCGAGAACGAGCACAGGATCCGGCAGGCGGCGCGCAACATCAAGCGCTTCCTGTCGACCAGCGCCAAGCAGCCCAACAATGTCGTGCCGCTCTCCGCTCACCGGTAAGCTTGCCGCACGCAAATTCGATCTGACTTTGAGGGACGTCGCCGGACATGGCTGAAGCATTGCGTGTTGGAATTGCCGGCCTCGGCACGGTCGGTGCATCGGTGGCGCGCGTGCTGCGCGACAAAGCGGTGGAACTGACCCGCCAGTGCGGCCGTGACGTGATCGTCACCGCCGTCTCGGCGCGCGACCACAAGCGCGATCGGGGCGTCGATTTGAGCTCTGCAAAGTGGTTCGACGATCCGGTCAAGATGGCCCAGACCGCAGAAATCGACGTGTTCGTCGAACTGATCGGCGGCGACGAGGGCCCGGCGCGCTCATCGGTGAAGACGGCACTCGAAGCCGGCCGTCACGTCGTCACCGCCAACAAGGCGCTGCTGGCCAAGCATGGCGTGGCGCTGGCCGAGATCGCCGAGAAGAAGGGCGTGCTTCTCAACTACGAGGCGGCGGTGGCGGGCGGCATTCCCGTCATCAAGACGATGCGTGAGGCGATGGCCGGCAATTCGGTCACCCGCGTGTTCGGCATCCTCAACGGCACCTGTAACTACATCCTGACCCGCATGGAGGCCGAGGGCATCTCGTTCGATGCTTGCCTGAAGGACGCGCAGCGGCTGGGCTATGCCGAGGCTGATCCGACCTTCGACATCGAGGGCCACGACACGGCGCACAAGCTGTCGATCCTGACCAGCCTTGCCTTTGGCACCAGGATCGCCGCCAACGACATCTACATGGAAGGCATTTCCAACATCACCCAAGCCGACATCCGCGCGGCCGCCGATCTCGGCTACCGGATCAAGCTGCTGGGTGTCGCCCAGCGCACCGAGAGCGGTATCGAGCAGCGCGTGCATCCGACGATGGTGCCGACCGCATCGGTCATCGCGCAGGTGCATGGCGTCACCAATGCGGTGGCGATCGAAACCGACATTCTGGGCGAGCTGCTGCTGTCCGGCCCCGGTGCGGGCGGCAACGCCACCGCATCGGCCGTCATCGGCGACATCGCCGACATCGCCAAGAGCCGGCCAGGCTTCCAGCATGGTCCGGTCTTCGGCCGGCCGGCCAAGGAGCTGAAACCCTACAAGAAGGCGCAGATGCGCAGCCATGCCGGCGGTTATTTCATCCGGCTGACCGTGCACGACCGCATCGGCGTGTTCGCGGCAATCGCCAAGCGCATGGCCGACAATGACATCTCGCTGGAATCGATCGTCCAGCACGCAGTCAACGGCGAGGCGGCGGCACAGAAGACGGTGATCCTTGTCACCCACGAGACGACGGAGGCCGCCGTTCGCAAGGCGGTAGACGGCATCACCAAGGACGGACATCTGACCGACAAACCGCAGGTCATCCGCATCGAACGGGCAGGGTAGCTTTGTCCGACAGTCGCGCGGGACAAGAATTCCGCAGGCATTGAGGTCCGGTCTGGAGGCAGGCAGCTGCCACAGACCGGAACGAATTCGCGTCGACGCCGTTCTCTTGGTCACCAACCAGAGGAACCGCTTCATGGCTGACACCAACAAATCCGACACCCCCGATATCGACGACATCCAGAAGACGTTGGAAAAGCAGATTGCCGAACTGCGCAAGGAGATCACCAAGATCAACAAGAGCATTTCGGCGCGGGGCGCGGAGATGCTCGATGACGCCAGCGAACAGGCGTCCGAGTTGTACGACACCGCGGCGAACCGCGCTTCGCGTACGGCGCAACAACTGCGCAGCCAAGCCCAGGCTGTTTCGGAAGTCGCGCGCGAGAATCCTGGTACGACGACAGCTTTGGTCGGCGTGATCGGCCTGCTCGGCTTTCTGGCCGGCTTCGCCATTGCTCAATCGACGAACGATACCTCCCGCCGCTGGTATTGACCGCAGCGCAATAGGGCCGGGCTTCCGGCCTTTTCTGTTGTTTTCAGCAAATCACTTTTAAGGAGGACACC
>NZ_RZRA01000909.1:0-2275 GCF_003998945.1 Mesorhizobium sp. M7A.F.Ca.CA.003.01.2.1
GTGGATCGCCATGCCGGCCGTCGCCGTGTGGCCGGAGCCGCCGGCAATGCCTGCATTGGGCAGATCGGAGCTGCCGGCCCTGAAATCGACCTGGTCGATATCCAGTCCCAGTCCGTCGGCGGCGATCTGGGCGAAGGCGGTCCAGGCGCCTTGCCCCATGTCCTGAGCGCCGGTCTCCATCACGCCGCTGCCATCGGCTCTCAGCACCGCCCGCGCTTCGGCCTGGAACATGATCGCCGGGAAGGTCGCCGTGCCCATGCCCCAGCCGGTCAGGAAACCGTCGGCGTCGCGCATCAGCCGAGGCTGAAGCGGGCGGCTCGCCCAGCCGAACGTCTCGGCCGCTTGCCTGTAGCATTCGCGCAGCGCCTTGGAGGAAAACGGCTTGCCGGTCATCGGCTCGACCTCGGCATAGTTCCGCAGCCGGAATTCCAGCGGGTCCATGCCGCAGGCGTAGGCTGCCTCATCGATAGCGCTCTCCAGCGCGATCGAGCCGGTGGCTTCGCCGGGCGCCCGCATGAACAGCGGCGTACCGGTATCGAGCCGCACCGCATCGTGCGAGGTGGCGATGGCCGGGCTGGCATAGAGCGTGTGCGAGGCATCCGCCGCCGGTTCGAAGAAATCGTCGAACGTGCTCGACGCGGTCTTGGCGTGATGGTCGAGTGCCGTCAGCCGCCCTTCGCCATCCATGCCCATGCGCAGCGTCTGGCGCGTCGGCGCACGGTGGCCGACCGGCCCGTACATCTGCTCACGTCGCAGCACCAGCTTGACCGGACGGCCGACGAGACGCGCCGCCAGGATGCCGAGCACCTGCGGCCCGGAGATCATGCCTTTCGAACCGAAGCCGCCACCCAGGAACGGGCTGCGGATGTGGATGTTCTCCGGCGCGATGCCGAACAGGCCGGCGATGCGGCCCTGCGCCATGGCAAGGCCCTGGCTCGGTGTGTCGATCGACAGTGTGTCGCCTTCCCAGGCGACGACGATCGCATGCGGCTCCATGGCGTTGTGGTACTGGGCCGGCGTCTCGTAGGTGGCTTCGATCCGCGTCTTTGCGGATTTAAGGCCGACCTCGACATCGCCCTTGTGCTGCACGGCCGGACCGCCGACGCCGACAGCACGCGGCACGAAATTTTCGGCGCCGTCGAGGCCAACGCGCGCCGGCATCACTTCATAGCGCGGCGACAGCAGCGCCGCCCCCTCGGTCGCCGCCTCCAGCGTCTCGGCGATCACCACGGCGATGCTCTGATTGGGGTAGCGGACCTGGTCGTTCTGCAAGAGGTCGAGCCGGAACATGAAGGGATGGTCCTTGGCGTCCGGATCGGCAGCGAGCGCTGGCCGGTTCTTGGGCGTCATCACCTCGACCACGCCTCTGTATGCCTTGGCCGCCTCGACATCCAGCGCGGCGACGCGGCCGCGTGCGATGCTGCTGACCGCCAGCACGGCGTAGAGCATGCCGGGCGGATGGTTGTCGGCGGCATAGCGCGCGGCTCCGGTGACTTTCAGAAAGCCGTCGCGGCGGGTCAGCGGCTGGCCGATGCTAGAGCCTTGCCGGGCATGGGCGGGTTGCTGGTTGAGGCTGAGTTCAAGCGTCATGGCGCGCTCCAGGAATGTTCGAGAACGGGGAGGCAGGAAGGGCCGGCAGACGCTCGGGCGTTCCCGAAAGCGCAGAGATCAGCGCCCTGATCACGATGCGGCGGGCAAGCTCGATCTTGAAGGCATTGTCGCCGGAAGGGCTGGCATCGGCCAAGGCAGCGTCCGCGGCGCTGGCGAAGGTCGCCTCGCTGGCGTCCGCGCCAAGCAGGACGGCTTCCGCCGAGCGTGCCCGCCACGGCTTAGCCGCGACGCCGCCCAGCGCCAGCCTTGCGGCGCGGATCTTGCCGCCGTCGACGACGAGCGCTGCCGCGGCCGATACGACGGCAAAGGCATAGGAGGTGCGTTCGCGGACTTTGAGGTAACGGGCATTGGCGGAGAAGGAGGCAGCCTCCGCCGGCAGGCGCACCGCCACGATCAGGTCGCCGGGCTCCAGCGCATTCTCCCGCTGCGGCGTTTCGCCGGGAAGCCGGTGAAATTCCTCCAGCGAAACATGGCGCCGGCCCTTCTTGCCTTCGATCTCGACCACGGCGTCGAGCGCCACCAGCGGCACGCAGAAATCCGACGGGTGGGTGGCGATGCAGGCGTCGCTCCAGCCGAGCACGGCGTGCAGGCGGTTTTCGCCTTCCAGCGCGTCGCAGCCGGTGCCTGGCTGGCGCCTGTTGCAGGCGCTGGCGGTGTCGTAGAA